>CAYVVK010000072.1:0-14734 GCA_964454855.1 uncultured Phaeodactylibacter sp.
CCCTTTAGGGGATTTAAGGGGCGAGCGCAGGCAGAACTTAACAGCCCTGCCCCGAAGGGGGGGAGAGCGCAGGATTGCCGGGTGATACTGGGCGGCTTTGAGGAGGACGGCAAACTGCGCCAGCTGGATGGCGCGCTTGTCGATGTCCAGTCCGAAGAGGTTGTTTTGGAGGATGCTTTCCACGGCTTCTTCGGGAGTGTAGTATTCCTCCAGGTACATCTGGTAGAGGAGCTCGAAGCCTTCGACGAGGATGTGGCCGGAGCCGGAGGCGGGGTCGAGGAGCTTTAGCTGGGCTACTTCGGTAATGATAGGTTCGGAGGCCTTTGCCTGGGGTTCGTTAATCGTTGATTGGTTATTGGTTGATTCGGAGGGCTCAACCAGGTACTGCATTTTCTGGCGCAGCGGGCTATCCGGATGCAGGTCCAGCCAGATCTTGCCGACGGTGTTTTCCACCATGTATTTGACGATCCAGTTGGGGGTGAAGATCTGGGTGGCGGCGGGGATGTCTTTGGCTTCCGCCTTTTTCTTTTTCTTGAAGGAGGCGAATACCTCGTCCTTCCGTTCAGAGATGTAAAACTGGTAGAGCCAGCCGATGAGTTCTACTTCCCTGTACTCCTCATCGGAGATGGCGTCGGTGGTGTTGAGCAGGTGGAGGAAGCCGTCTTCGGCCAGGATGTTGTCGGGCAGCAGCAGTTCGGTGTAGTCGTCGATGCCGCCGAACACGCCGTGCAGGAGGGGGTGGGCGTGGCAGTAGCCGATGAGGAGGAGGGCGAAGGCTTCGGTTTCCTGGCGGAAGTCGGTGATGATCTTCTGCAGGCGGGCAGTTTCCTGGGCGTTGAGAAAGGGGTGGGTGCTCCGGCGGGCGCGCTGCAGGATAAGGGGTGTGCGTTGTCCGCCTTCGGCGTATTCCAGCTGCGGCAGGTCGTAGCTATTCTTGGCCAGTATGCGGATGGCCATGATGCGGTTGAACCAGGTGTAGGCGGCTTCTTCCACCACCACATCCCGCCCCTTGCTGCCGATGGCGGCGCGCAGGGATTGCCAGCGGGCCGGCAGGGTGGGGTCGTCGTACACTTCCCCCCGGAAGGTGTAGCCGCCGCTCAGGGGAGTGGGTTGTTCCAGTACTTTGCCTGTATCGTCGAAGCCCCAGTAGCGCAGCTTGTTGGCTACGCCTTTTAGGAGGATTTGGCGGGAGTGTTGGGCGAAGGTTTTGGTATTCATGGAGGCCTTTATTTTATAATAATCGTCTTATTCTTCCTCAGCAGCGCCAGCATCTCTTCCCGGGCTTGGGCGAGGTACTCCTCCAGTTCCGCTTCGGAGGAGATGGTGGCTTTGACGTTGGTGATGTAGTACACTTCCGGTTCGCCGACGCGGGCGCCGGAGGGGTTGGCGGGCTGGGCGGCGGCAAAGTCGATGATGGCGCGGAGCTGGTCCGCCTTGAAGTTCTGGGCGCTGAGCTTTTTGTTTTTTAGCTGGGCGATGGAATCCAGGCGGCGGATCTGCTGTATGGTGTGGCCGCGGTCGGCGCACACCTGGGCTTCGGTGACGCCCCGCTTGGTTTTTTCCGCTTCCAACTCCTCGAAGATAACCTCGTACTGCTGGGCGATCTCGTCGATCAGTTGCTGTTTCAGTTCCTCCAGCGCTTTGCGCAGCTCGTCGTAGGCCTTGCGGATATGGCGATATTCACGGCGGGGGTCTTCCATCTTCAGGAAGTGGGCCACCTTATCGGCTTTTTCCCGGGCGGCAGGGGGCAGTTCCTGGAAATTCTCCCGGTTCGCTGCGTGGAATTTGCGGATGGCGTCGTAGTCCTTTTGATTTTGCCGGGCAAAGTCAGCCATTGCCTTGGCGGTGTCCACCAACGCTTTAGCCTCTTCCTTGCCGGTGTTGATCGCCTGGAAGAGGGATTTGGGTTCCCGGATATTGCTCCAGTTGTTCAGCAATTTGGTGGTTTGGTGGAAACATTCGCCGAAGGGGTAGGCGCCGTGGTACTCATCCTCGAAGGGCTGGTATTTGTGGCGTTCGCGCTCCAGTTCCGATTTTATTGCATCAAAGAGCTCATTGCCGTCCGTCATATTGGGCAGGTCGCGGTTGAAGATCTCCCGGAAGCTGAACAGGGTTTCGTCGATGACGTCCTGGCCGATCTCTTCGCCGGAGACCACCTCACATACCATGCGCTCCGGGGTCGAGACGGCCTTGTTGATGAAATCCACAATGGGGTAGCGGGGCTGGTTGCGGTATTTGAACTCCCGTTTTTTCTTTTTCACCAGGTGCACCAGGATATCCAGCACGGCCTCGTGCCGCCAGCCGAATGGCGGCTTGGCAAATTCATTGATGAGGTCGTGCACGGTCATCTGGTCGTTGTAATTTGAGATGAGGTCGTTCACCACTACCTCGGCAGGAGAGAGGTTGTTGTTGAACAGGTCTTTTTCCTGGGCCGCCTGGGCGGCAGAGCGCTTCAGTTCCGCCTGGTTTTTAGCGTAGCCCTCAGCGAGCTTGTGGTTTTTATAGACGCCGGAAAGGTGCTTCTCGATGGCGTTTTTGGTGCGCTCATCCGGCTTGCTGCCGTTCACCTGGTCGGGCTCGATGATGCGTTGTTCGGAGATGAAACGGGTTTCGGGGTATTTCTGCTCCAGCTGGTAGCGGATCTTTTTCCCCAGCTCGCTGTTCCGGATCTTGAAGTTTTCGAGGGTCTTTGCCCTTTCCCCGGTGCCCTTGCCGTCGCCCTGCTTTGAAAAGAAAAGGGCTGTCTTACAGTACCATTCGAAGTCTTTGCGCAACTGGCTGTCCTGGCCGAACCACTCATTTACGCAGATCGCCAGGTCGGTTTTGGCCAGGTTGAGCGCCTTTTGAGCAATGGGCGTTTTATCATTGAACAGCACCAGAATATTGAAGTCTCCATTTCGGAAATACTCCTTACCTTCCACGGCATATCCCACCCGGAAGTCATTGGTCCCATAGGAGAACTTATTGCGGATATTGGCCATCTTCCGGAAGAAATCGTCAAACTGTTCCAGGCGGTAGTCCAGGTTCAGTGTCTGGCTTTTGATCAGGTTCTGTACGTCAATTTCATCCTCATTGAAGAAGAAGAAGCTGCCATTCTCTTCTTCCCGGATGATACTCTCATCTATGAGCTTGTCCAACACCTCCTTCACCTGTTTCTGGAGATGCATCTTGTTCTGGTCCAGCTTATCCATCAGCAGGACGGCCAGGTTGTCGATGTTGGACGGGAAAGTCTGCCGCTGCCCTTCCAGCAGGTTGGAGATCATAAACAGGGCTTTTACCACCCGCTGGGCAAAGGGGTTGTCCTGGACGTAGGACAGATCCAGCGCATTCTGAATAGCTCTCGACCCCCGCTGGGTGAGGTTGGTGTGAAACTGCTGGTTGTAGAAGGCATCGAAAGGGATGAAGCCGCCCACTTCCTGGTCGGCAGTCATTTTTGCCGTAAAATGAGTGATGCCCAGCACCGAGCGCTCATTGTCCTTCACCTCTTTGATGACGAACCGCAGTTGCTGAAAAGCCTCAAAAACATGGGCGATGAGCTTGAACTGATAGGGGACGAAAGGATAGGCCAGGAAGAAATCGTCCTCGCTCTGGTATCCCTTATACAGCTCATGGGTGATCTTGAACTGATTGAGGATATAGTCTTCATTCTTGTGAAAGATCTGGTTGAGCTTTTCCAGCCCCGCGCTGTTTTTTTCCAGCACCCGCTTCTGGGTGATATAGGCCGCGTCATTACTCTGGAGAGAGATACGGGTGTCGAAGCGGCCCAGGATCTTTCCGAACTCATCTTCCACGTCCATGGCGCCCTCAGCGCTTTGCGACACCTCATCCAATGTCTGCTGAGCCGTACAGGCAATCCACACCTGGTTGTTGCAGTCCTCGCTGACCCGCTCGATGATATTCTGGAAGTTGAGCAGGATCTCCTTATTCGTGCCGATATACTGAGACACCTCATCCACCAGAAAAAGCAGCCGGTAATTGGGCGCTTTATCCGCCAGGAACTTCCGAAGTTCCGGAATCAGGGTGGCATTGATGCCGATCTTTACGCTATCCGGGTTCGACAATTTGCCATGGAGCGATACCGTGTCCATTTCAGGCACCAGGCGTTTGGCGATTTCCAGCACTCCCTCCAGTTCATAAGCCGCAATATCGGCGGCATCCAGTTCCCAGTCATAGTCCATTTCGTCCTTCACCAACCGTTTAAACTCGCCGAACTGGCCTTTCTCGTCCAGGTACTTTTCGAACAGGAGCGCCAGTGGAATGTCGTTGGCGTTGTACCCGCGGAACTTGTTGAACATATGGAGGAAGATGCGGGTCAGGCGTTCGCCGCTGCCGTCATCGGTTTCGTCCTCCACGTTGAACATAATATTGTCAATGTCCGGAGCCTGTATTTTTTTCTTCAGCAAAGCGATATTGCTGGGGGTGATATTCCAGTCGGCGCCCGGCCGTGTAGCGTCGTACCCCTCCGCTTTCTGGATAAAATGATCAAAGGCATCCTCCTGCGTCTCCGGGTTGAGGCAAAAATGTGCGTATTTGATAAAGTGGGACTTACCCGAGCCGTAGTAGCCGTTGATCCAGATCCCGGCTTTCCCTTCCCGTTTGTTAATTACCGTGTCGAGTAGCTTATACAGCTTTTCGATCAGCTCATCGGTAAAAACGTATTCCCGAATCTCCGCCTGTATCGTCTCCTGCTTTTTGTCGCTGACCACTACCGCAGGGTTGATTTCCCTGTCGATCTTCCGGTCGTAAATGTCGCGCAGCTTCATGTGTTGTTTTTTTTAGAGATGCTATGATTGACATCTCTTAATCCTGCTAAATATGTCTTTCTTCCTGCGTCGTTCTGTATGTTTATCTGTATCGGTTAGGTAAGCTGTCCTGCAACCTTTTTTCTATTGGTTGATCAATTTGATAGCCCGGTACAAATTCTCGTCATCCAGCAACTTGAACAGGTGGTAATACTCCTCGGCTTTTCCCGGATAGAACAGGATGAGCTTGTACCCGGAAATGTATTTTTCGAAATTGTTCATAAACTTACTGGCGCGCAGGTAGGGGTATATCGCTCCAAACCCTTTCACAAAAACATAAGCCACCTCTGCTTCTCCCGCCTGATGAAAATGCTCCGTGATCTTTTGATGGAGCCATGAGAAAAAGCGGTCGTCGTTCGCCATCTGCTTCAGGGATCTCTCCACCCGTTCCGGTTTCTGCGCCTCCTGCTCCAGGAACAGCTCGTACTTCGATGCCTTTCCAAACTTCTGCGTTTTGAGAAAAGCCAGAAACTCCTGAAAGATATCCATCACCATCACCTCCAGGTAGTTGGTGGGCCGGTGCAGCCGGTCCTTGATGTTCAGGATCTCTTGTTCCACCTCGTACTCCTTCGCCGGGTCATACACATACATGTAGGCGGGAAAGAACAAGTTACCCGTCAGGTGGTACTGAAAATCTTTATCTGCCAGCCGATTGTACAGTTCCGTAATGGTCATCCCGATCGCTCAAATTTGTTCCTTATTGTAAAAGCAGGCTTCGATGAACCACCCCTCGCCAATCCGGAAGAAGTATTCCCAGAATTCTGCCCTTATACCAGCCGGCCTGGCCAGGCCCCCATCCTTCAACAAGCCCGCTTCTTCCAGTATACGAATATAGTTGGTAATGGTTTTCCTTTTCGTGCTTTCCGACCACTCATCCACCTTGAGGTCGAAGGAAGCGATCTCATCCAGCCGCATTTGCAGGTCGAAAGCATCCAGGCTCACCGCTCCGGATCGCCACTTCTTCAACGCCACCTCCACGTGGTAATCCATGAGCAGCAGGTAGGTTTTCAGGCAGAGAAAAAAGAGCCCCAACCGCTGTTCGGCCTCTTTCCAGCCAAAGAAGAGCTCCCAGAACCCCTCCGGCGCGGAAGCATATCGCTTCCTGATTTCCTGAACCACTCTTCTCCTCGACGCCTGCATTTTGATGCTCAGGTACTTGTTCTCTTCCACCTCTCTCCCGATCCGCTCCTCGAAATCAGGCGACAGGAGCAACTCCTCCATCCTCACGTGTTCGGGATAGAGGAGGGCGGCGGCGGTGAAGGCGGCGGAGTATTTGGATTTTACCATAATCATTGATAATCTGCGCTCTCGCTCAAACTCGTTTCCAGATAAAGGCCGCATTTTCAAACGGCTATACCAGGCACCCTTTGTTGTAGGGGCAACCTTAGCCTGTCACAGGGCGAAAACTTTTTGTTAGCCCTTAAAAAAACTCCGGCCCATTCGGCTGGAATTTTACAACTTTTTCGGCACTTTGCCTAATGTTACTTTCATTTGAAGAATAACCATAGGACTCAGTCAGTCCTCCTGCTTCGCATCATCCGTGGATAAAACAAAGGCGTCAATATCAGGAATTGGCATATTATTTTCCGTTTGTTTCTTGTCCTGCCTCCCCTTATCCGATTGAGTAACAGCTGCCGCAGGTGAACTGGATGACTGCCCGTTGTGAGAGTGGATGTATTTTCCAGGGTCAGCCTCGATGTCGTTCAGGGTCTGCTCTTCCCATTTTGTTAGGATCTCCTGGATGATTTTCAACTGGCGCCTTTTCATATCGTTGGCCACTCTTTCATTGAGTTCCTTCGTCTTAGTCCGGTTAAGGTCATGCTTGTCCTGTAGTATTTGCATTTCATTTCCAACCTTGCTGTTTAAAGTTGAGATGGCGACTTGTTCTTCTAAAAGCCGCTTGTATATCCTTTTATTGTTTTCAAAGTTTTTTAAATATTTCTTTTTAGCCGGGATATAGGGGTACTTTTGGATGAGGTCGAAATAGTTCATATTCCGGGAGTCCTCTTCAAATTCCGCCAACAACTCATCATATCTGCCTTTCGATTGCATCAATTTGACGATAACCGGAGAAAGCTCAATTAAAATGATCAAGAGCGTGATGAAGACAATCATGGTAAGTATCCCATCGTCCTTCTCGGCAATGATCAAAAGGGTTTCATGGGCTTCAAGGAGGCTGATGTTGCGATTTTTGATATCGTGGATAATATCTTCTTTTTTACATCCTGATGCAGTAGTCAATATAGAAGCCTGCAGCCCTTTGTTAATTGTGTTCAGTTCTGAGATTCGTTGAGCGAGATTCTTCTTTTCTGCAGACAGTTCTTTCTCCCTTGATATCAGGTCACGGTAGCGACTTCCCAAACCAAACTTACCGGAAGAGCTACCACAAGGCAAATTGCTGGCGATACCGTTCCGCTCATTGGTGAGCAATTTAGATACGCAATTAAGGTCAGAAGTTACAGCAGCAAGCTGAGCGTTTAAGGCGCCCAACTGTGTTGAGTTAATGTCGAATTGCTTTTGTTCTTCAGCAGTTTGAGCTGCTGCTAATTCCTGACATCTCTGGAGAGTTAGCCCAATTAGCTCCTGCCGAATTTCATTGTCAAAAAGCCGCAATTCAAAGGGGTGGGCAATGACAATACCAATGAATATGGAGATGACAATACGAATGGAAGCCACTTTAAATTTTTGCCATACATTATCAGTGTCTTTGATGGTAGAAACGATAAGGCTATCCAGGTTCATTATGGCGATTCCCCAGATGATTCCGAAAATAATACCTGCCACCAGGTTTCCTTTCATAGAAACATAAATGGCATACCCCCCTGTCAGCCCTGCAATAATACCTGTAATAAAAATGGTGACACCAATTTTAAGGTATTTATTATGGTCACTCGGGCACACCTCCAAGATAAAGCGGTTAGCTCCGGCTAAAAACCAAAAAGGACGCATATGTTCAGGGTTTTTTAAGTAGTTTCTTAGAGAATGCCCGCAAGCTTTTGAGCAAATCAAAAAGCTTGTATTTTAAAAGCTCTTCAGCCGTCACATTGTATTGAGCATCCTTTAGGAAAGAATCTACCCACTTGTAGTTTTCCGATAATTCTTCCAGTATGTTCTCAGTCCCAGAGGGAGTTGTAAAATCTGGGGGGGAAATATTTGGAGCCATCGCATTATTGAAAATGTTTCCGGGAACACTGAGCGCAATATTGCTCATATTGGTTTGAATATTTATATCTGCAGCCGGGATAAAGACCGCCTTGGGGACGGACAATTCAATAACAGAAAGAGCTAGGGATTGGCGAATCTCACCGAAAATATTCCTGGCTACTATTTCATATTTGGAGGGTTTGTCAATCCGAAGGATATGATCGTCTCCGGAAACGGTTCCAATATCAGGCCATATTTCCACAGTTTGTGCGCCTTCCACCTTCCAACTCAGTTTGACTTCCTGCCCGGGGAAAACCAAGGTTTTATCCGCCTTGAAGTTTCTTATAAATACTGGTTTTGCATCCAGTAAGCTATACCATGCGAAGGAAGTTATTCTATGATTCGGATTGAGTACGCCATAACCCAGGCTTTTGTGCAAGGCGTTTGCGACTGCAGGGGGGTAATTCTGGATGTTTTGATGAGGGGCGGGGATCCGGTAAAAGGAGGATTTTTTGGGGCCGTGCGGATAAAATCCACCTTTTATCAATTGGTCATAGGTGACGATGTTTTGATGTGGCGGGTTCAGGCTTCCTGTGAATGGATGAATCCCAGTAAGTAAGCGATAGAAAATTACAGCTAAGCCGAAGTTGTCCCACGAATGTTCCAGTGGCTTTCCTTGGAGATCCTCTGGCGGGCAATACTCCGGAGTAGCTACTGATGCAGGAAACAGTATGCCTTTACCGCCTGAAATTTGTATAGAGTCTAGGTCAATGAGAGATACCAACCCGTTTTCCTGAACAATGATGTTAATAGGTTTCAAGTCCCCTAAAACATAATCCTGGTTCCGGTGAAGAGAAGAGACCGCAACCGCAATATTCTGGCAGAGTTTAATGCGAAACAACCTTCCTTCTTCGGTTTGAAGGTCAAACTTGTTATAGGCTGCCGGAAAATTGCTGTTTGCCTGGCACAACTCCTCTAATTCAATACCCCTGGCTTTGGGCATAATATATCCGGCAAATTGCCTGTTCTCAAGAATAATCTCTTCTGGCCAAATCAGGAAGTCGTGGCTATTTTGATCTTTTGTTTGGGGAGGGTTATCTATCATGTACCGGATTCTGGCGGCTTTGTCCTTCTGAGCGGACCCCTTATGTAGGATCTTAGCCACATGATGGCTATATTTTGCCGGACTGATGACTTCATACACGCCACCCTCCCCGCCTTCCCCTATGGGTTTGGAGCTAATGCTGATCGCCGTGCCATCCTTTAGTGTTAGCATGAAATTTTATTTACGGTATTCTGACTCCTAACACTATTGTTTTATCGTCACTTTCCATGGCAAACCTATCCGTACCATTTCGAAGAAAATCGCTCCACATCTTGTCAATTTCTTCCTTGGTACTTCCTTTTGAATGAAGGCCTATAAGTGTAGCTCTTATTGGCTCGAAGAACCCCGGATAGGGAAGGTTCAAGTCTTCAAACTTTCCGGTATCCTCATTCTTCTGGACAAGAAGGTAACATCCCGATTCTGCTCCATCCGACATCAAAGTGAAGGCAGATATGGCCCCTTCCACTATTTGAAAACCAATGAATTTTTCCGTTTGCCCTTCATCCCAAATTTCAGAAGTAATAAAAACCGTAACATTTGCCTCTTCTCCATGATATGGGGACATCATACTTTTCCAATTGCCATCATTATCACGGTATCCTGCTCTACCGTCTCCAATATGTGCCAATAGGATACCATGGTCAGAAAAAAGTGCCACGATCACAGTGGCAGCGAGGTCGCCTAATTTATATTCCTCTTCTTTGGAGAACATTTCCAGTAAATCCCTAACTTGCCGGAAGCCCATTATGGCTAACTCCTTCCATTCCGCTTCATTGGGGAGCCGGCCTTCTTCAAGCCATGGGCTTGTTATTAGAAGATTGGAGAAAACCTCATGAGTAAATTCCACGATTTTACCAGAACCAATGTGTGATAAAGGGCAGGAACCGGCGCCATCTGATACGACTGCTATCCCCCAATTCAATTCATCAAGGCTTTTATATAAATGTGCATCCTGACAAGGTATGCCATCTTCTACATGCATGGCACCCTCAACCGAAGCTTTCGCAATGACCCAGTTTTCCATATTATATGGTTGATTGGCTGAAATTGCCACCTTCCCATGAATTAGTTGGCTGGAAAGGGATCTGTTCCTCAGGCTTTGATTTACTTACCATTTTCAGGGAATTGCTTAGCCATTTAAAAAACGCTCTGTACTTGACGTGATTTTCAGTATCTTCAGCAATAGTTTTTGGAGGGTTGATAAAACAAATTTTCTGAAGCATATTATGGTTATACTGTCTTGCCCCAACAGCCCAGAAGGTAAAATGCTTGTCTTTTTCACCTGATTCAATTTCTCTTGCTAAACCGTCAATATCCTGATCATTGTCAGGGGCGCCATCCGTCATCAAAACAATAAAGGGGCGGAAATAAGGAATGCCATTTTCCCGATACCAATCTTTCCTGCTTTTTGCCATTTTAATGGCTTCTCTGACACCATCCACCAGTTTCGTCGTTCCGGTTACTGTCAGTTTTGGCATCTCAAAACTGTCAACCAGGGCGGGCTTTTGGATGACATTGACTGTACTATCGAAAGTTACAATGGATATCTCCAGCCTGTTTTTGGCAATGGAATCTGATTTCACCTCATCAGCAAATTCGATCAATGCCTTGTTGAGGTCTTCAATGGGTACGGGTTGTCCAAATCCCATCGAACCTGAAGTGTCTAGGCAAAGGACGCACAAGCACCGTTGTTCATAATTTCCTTCAGGAGTTTCAGCATGAAATGGATTACTCATAGTAGTGTAGTTTATTAAAGGTTATTTTTTTCTTTTAGCAAGTCCATTTAGCCCAGATTCCAAGTTGGGGAGTACCTGGTTTTCCGGGAGTTCCTCCACCTTTCGCAAATTCCGTTCAATAGCGCGTGTCCGTACCCCGGCATCCTCTATTGTTTTGCTTGCCTGATCCAGTTTTTTCTGCACCTTTTCCAGTACCCCACCAAACTTCCCAAATTCCGTTTTTACTGCACCCAGTATCTTCCACACCTCGCTTGATCGCTTCTCGATCGCCAGGGTTTTGAAGCCCATTTGCAGGCTGTTCAAGAAAGCAGATAGCGTTGTCGGGCCGGCAATGATGATGCGATAGTGGCGCTGTAGTTCTTCTAAAAGTCCATTGCGCCTGGCCACTTCAGCATATAGCCCTTCCACCGGGAGGAACATAATTCCAAAATCGGTTGTAAATGGCGGATCGATGTACTTGTCCCGAATGTCTTTTGCGAAACTTTTGATGGCGCTTTCCAGGCTTTTGCCTGCTCGCTCAATGGTGTCATGTTCACCTGAATCGTAAGCATCCTGCAATTGCTGGTACTTATCCAGGGGGAACTTGGAGTCGATGGGCAGCCATATGTGTTGGACCTCTTCATCCTTGCCAGGGAGCTTTATAGCAAATTCTACGGCTTCCCGTGATTTTTGTTTCGTGGAGACGTTGGTTTCGTACTGCTCTTGCGTCAAAATCTGCTCCAGGATATTGCCGAGCTGTATTTCGCCGAGTATTCCTCTGGTTTTTACTCCTGCAAGCACCCGCTTCAGGTCGCCCACTCCATTGGCGAGGTTTTGCATTTCCCCCAGCCCCTGGTGTACCTGTTCCAGCCGCTCACTGACCAGCTTGAAGGATTGCCCCAGGCGGTCTTCCAGTGTTTTGTGCAGTTTTTCGTCAACTGTCTCCCGCATTTTTTCAAGTTTGGCATTGTTGTCTTTTTGTATGGCTTCCAGGCGTTGCTCTACGGAGAGGCGCACTTTTTCTAAGGATTTTTCCATACTCTCTCTCAGTTCAGTGAACTGGCTGCTATTGGACTGGGTAAGTTCACTGATTTTTTGGGCGAAGGCATCCAGCAGGTTCTTTTGATGTTGTCCCAATTCATTCATGCGTTTAAGGTTGGATTCTCCAAGAGCTGATAAGGTTTGGCTTACTTCTTCCCGGATGCCCTTGGCATTCTGTTGCATCTCAGTGCGGCTGGTGGCGAATTCCCTGGCCATCAGATTTTCTGTCCGGTCCCGGCTATCGGCCTGGGCTTTACTAAGTTCAGCCTGCCATTGCTGAAGGTTTTTTAGTAAACCCTTCCTATCGCGGTTTTTGAGCGTGAAAATTAGGTTGAGGAGAGCCATCAAAATGAGAAGAGAAAAACCAGAGATCAATGTCCAATCCATTTGCTGTTTTTTTGATGATATAATTCTCGCACCTACCTGGAGGTGCTTTCGTCTACACCAGGAGTAGTCCAAAGCCTGTGCCAAATGCTTAAAGCCTTGTTTTATTGAGTCGGAATGAATATATTGATTCATATTTTGAATAAAATGATTTAATAATTGAACCAGTATGAAGAGGGTTTTGATATCCTGGCTAGCCTTTAACAATGATTTCATCGAGGAAGGTGGGGGAAGGAAGGTCAATACAGATGGCCCTACGATAAGTTTTCATCAGAATTTTTTCGATGAAAAATATGATAAGCACCTATTGCTTTCTTCCGCCTGGCGGGAAGATATCAGGATGGATTTTTTGCTCAATCATCTGAGCCAGGCTTTTCCCGATCATCAGGTTGAACCGCGCTATATGGGCGTTTCGGATGTCATCGACCTGGAACAAATAAATGCAAAGGTTCACCCTTTGCTTTTCGAATTCAGAGACTGGCACATCGACATATTCATCTCTCCCGGAACTCCAACCATGCAGGTAGCCTGGTATTTGGCCCATTGGTCACTGGGGTTAAAAACCAGGCTGTTGCAGGTAAGGGGCGGCCGCCACACTAAATCCGGGAAGCCGGAATTAGTATATGTGGATATTGAGAAAGACACCACCACTTCCAGTGCCATCATTCGCCAGAGTAAAACCGAAACACCCTCCGGGCGGGCAGAAGAGGGGTTTCTGGAAACGAAAAGCATCAGCCCTTTATATGATAAAGCCGGCAAAGTAGCACAGGCCACTCACGCAACAGTTTTGATCCTGGGAGAGACCGGTACCGGAAAAGAACACCTGGCTCACTTTATTCACGCCCAGTCACCCCGCCGGGATGCCCTCTTTTACCCCGTCAACTGTTCTGCCATGAGTGATCAGCTGCTGGAGTCTCGGCTGTTTGGCTATCAAAAGGGCGCCTTCACCGGAGCAGAACAAGATACCATCGGTATCATAGAATCCGCTGAGGGGGGAACTGTAT
This sequence comes from uncultured Phaeodactylibacter sp., assembly GCA_964454855.1. Classification (GTDB taxonomy): domain Bacteria; phylum Bacteroidota; class Bacteroidia; order Chitinophagales; family Saprospiraceae; genus CAYVVK01. The sequence continues at coordinate 13,196 of CAYVVK010000072.1, forward strand.
TCCTGGATGAAATCGGTGACATTTCTCCCTACATGCAGCAATCTCTATTGCGGGTAATTCAGGAAAAAGAAGTTACCCCGGTAGGGGGAAAACCCCGGAGAGTGGACGTCCGCTTCATCGGCGCTACCAACAAAGACCTGCTTGCCCTCTGCGAAGCCGGTAAATTTCGCTGGGACCTGTACTACCGCCTCTCCGTTGTTGAACTGGAGCTGCCTTCTTTGCAGGAAAGGGGACTCGAGGAGATAGAAGCCCTTCTTGATTTTTTCATCAAACGAAAAAGACAGCTGTTCAATACTTCACAGCGGCTGAGGCTTTCTCCCGAAATAAAGGAAAAGCTTTTATCCTATCCCTTCCCCGGAAATATCCGGGAGTTGGAGAACGTCGTAGAGCGCCTTTATGTCCTGAGTAATGATGGAGAAGTGCAGCTCAAAGACCTTCCCAAAAGGATCCTTCATCCTTCATCGGCCCATTCCTTGTTGTTGAAAGATATGGAAAAGTGGCACATCGAAAAGGTCCTGAAACTCAACGGCGGCAAGCAGCGAAAGACGGCCCGGGATCTTGGTGTGGCCTATAATACTTTGATGAAGAAGGTTGGGGATTATGGGATTGATTTGGAGGGGTTCAAAAGATGAGGGGGCAAGGATTCAATTATCTTCATCAAAACGGCTTACAAGAAACCTCATAAACCATTATAGCCTTTTGCTGTGGCTCCTCCCGGTTGTCGTAAATGTGCCTCAACTTTCCGGCCGGCAGCCCCATAGTGCCGTTACCTCGCGAATAACTACCAGCAACCTTCCAGGCATACGATGCCGTATAATTGGTAGTAGAGCCATTCTCGCCCAGGTAGCAGACATAATTACCAATGTTAATGGTGAGGACGTTCATACATTCCTTACCTCGGGACAGATAAGATATCGCCCCCCTCACTCGCCGGTTGGCGAGCTGAAAATCATCTATGGAGAGCAAGTGGCTACCACAGCCCCCTACAACCCCGATGTAACCCTCCAACGCTTCAGCTTCCTTTCCCAGGCCCCTTAATTCCTGTAATTCAGTGGAAGAATACTCTTCCTCTTCCTCGATGGCGTCTTCAATCTCGTTGGCGAGATCACCGGCTTCGTTTCGAAGCCTGCCGCATTCATCTTCATCCATGATGTTGTTTTTGAAAGAGCTTACAATATCTGAAAGATGGTTCTCAAAATCTCGTGGTGAGTCCTGGCAAAAAGCGGGGGATAAGGAGAAAAGGAGGACGAAGAGAGCAAATGTTTTCATCAGAGCGAATTTACGGGGCAAAATACAAAAAAAAGAAATACGCCTGAAATGGTAAACCAGCTCCTTAATAGCTTACCGGTTGAACAGAGAAATGCTAATTTCCCATTCCCCTTTTATGGATTGTAGCGCGTATATTTGAACAAATAAATATAGCAAAAAAATGAGTTAACGCCTTTCCCCCTGGCAGGAAAACAACATCCAAACCCTCATGAAACTCTACCTAGGCGTCACCGACACCCACTGGTTCCACTTCCTCCGAGAGGAACGCCC
>CAYVVK010000073.1:0-11885 GCA_964454855.1 uncultured Phaeodactylibacter sp.
TGAACTATACGGCTCTGCCGTAATTGTAAACTTTATTTTTGGACAGTTACTTAGGGGGGTTCTAATATGTTCAAAACAACAAAAAGCTTTTATAGCATCGAAAATTCTCTTTAGGCTCATCAAAAATTATACTCAAAAACGAAAGAGATTTATCATCGAGATAACGGACTCTCTTCATCTCGTTTTTTATTCTGTCCATGCCATAGTAGTTACAAATAGAATTCCAATCCTCTATTTTTCCATACATTACTACTTTACTAATAACATAAGCAGAACTTTTTTCCCAGTCTATCTTGCTGTAATTCGTATCCCAAAATATGGTTCTTGATAATTCCATGACCTTTGGATTATGGTTTACAAAGCTCCACCAAAACCGGATTCCCATTCTGCAGCACAAACCCCTCCCCCCTATTCAACTGCCCCAATTCCTTTAACAAATTATTGGAGGCCTGCTTACTCAAGCCATATTTTTGTTCCAAAAACTTACCTGACCGGGGAGTAGAACCTAGTGCAACAGGGTATTCGATCAGTTCCAGGAAGTTGAAGTCCGACTTATCATAATCATCCGGCGATTGAGAGGCCAAAATGATCGCTCCTCCAGAAGAACGTACATCCCGGATCATATTTTCCAGGATCTTTGCCCGCTTTTTGGAAGCAAGGAAGTAATGAGCCTCATCTATGACTACTACTGTTCGAAGCCTCCGTGCCCCAGATTCTTCAGAAGTGGGAGCCGGCCCCAGTTTTTTCAATTCGTCATGAACCTGGCTCAGAATGAAAAAGCAAACCAGGTCTTTTCTCTCTATTTCATGAATATCAACTACAACTGTCCTGTTTACCCAATCATTCCAGACGGGCTTATCTTTATCTGCAAAGTATTCCTGTTCTACCAGAGGACGGAAAACAGAAGTCAAAGAATCCGGTCGGGGATTGATCAACTCCAACTCTTGCTTCACCGCAGCGAAATCCGGAAACGGAACATTATTATCATAGGCGTTCAAAATAGCCTGATAGAGGTTTTGCTCCTGGACTTTCCCGATATTGGCTTCGACATTCCTGACAATATCAACGATCTTTTCGGCTCTTGACTTTTGTTCCTTTTCAGCATCAGCCGGAATACCGGCAAACAAATTTAGAGGGATAGGAGTCCTTTTAACGTCGATGAGATTAGCCTGAGTAGCATCCAGGAAAGCTTTATCCTTTGCAATATCTCCATCTTTGTAGTCAAAAATGATGAAGTTGGTTTGGAAGTTAGATCCCCTCCTGATTTCCTTGAGTAAGTGTTTAATAAAATAGGTTTTCCCGGAACCAGATCCACCCATAATGGCCACATGAGGGTTATCGGCAAGGTTGATCTCATAATGAATTGGCTCCTGGTCAGCCTTCCGCTTACCTATATAAAGCCGAAGCAAATACTCTCCAGAGATTTCCTCCGATTGGTAGGAGTTGGAAGCTTGCCCTCCCAGCCCATTGTCTTTCAATTCAGGTAAAATTGCAGAGATGTAATCATAACCCTTGAGTTTTTCCGTCTCTTTTGCAATTCTGTAAAGGCCATGCTCAACATGTTGGGTCAACAGGTCAACATATTCATTGTCTTCAAGCCGTTTTTGGTACTTCTGAGTCAAGAGTGCTCTGAAAATAAGCCCGTGGTTCTGCTCAAAAGTAGAAACATACGGCTGTTCATTTCCACGAATGTTTTTTGCTTTCCTCAACACTTCTTCATCTGCCTCATCATATTGGGGCTCCTCACCAAGCTGAATGGAGCGCCCAAAGGCAATTCGCATGGGAACATAGTTAGGTTGGCCTTTGAGTTCCAGCCGGCTTTTCACCACCCCCAGGTAGTAAGACCCCAGTTGAGATAACCGTATCCTATCTTTCTTCACGGACTGTTGCATACTCATCATTTTTGAAAGGATACCCTTCAGAGAAGGAAGAAGTAACCTCATCATTTTTTATGGATAACTCGCGGGCAATGCAAGGTTGCAAAAGCCTGTAATAGTCTCCAACGATCTCTTCATCCTGAGATAACAGAATAACCTGATGGCTGGCTTTTGGAAAATATTGAGTAACTAGATTTTTCCTGTGTATAGAATCTAACCTGCCGAAGGGCGTGTCGATAACTATGGGAAGTCTCTTACCAGATGCTTTGACTAAAGCCCACAGTAGGGAAATAGCATATACTTCTTTCTCCCCTGCTGAGAGCTTTGTTTTGTCTATCTCGCTATTTTTTTCATCAAAAAGCTTCACCTCAAAGTTGGATTCCGGAAGGACCTGAACTTTTTTCACCAATTGATCTTTATGAGACAAGCTGTTCCACATTTCCAATATAGACTCTTCAAGGTCATGGGTGCGTTTGGCTTGAAACTCACGTTGAAAATCAGTTATGGCATTTGTCATGCTCTCACAGTACTCGATCTGCTTCTTTTCTTTTTCACTCAGTTTTGCTTTTTGCTCCCAGTTGGTTATTTCCCGCTGGCATATTTCAATATTTCTCTTGTTATTCTCCATTTGAATCCTCAGGTCCTCGATTCTCTGGTAATATTGGCCTATCTCCACGTCAACTTGGCTTTTCCGGTCTAACAATTCCTGGATTTCTTCATTGGTATCTCCGGCCCTAGCCTTCGTTCTTCCAATTTTATCCAAGGTGATATTGATCTGCTTGAGCCGATCTGCCTTATCAGCCAAAGTCTTGACGACTCCCTGACCTAAAGCCTGAAAAAACTCAATGACGCTATGGCTGTCATTTTTGCTCAAATAATGAATAGGAGTCACATCTTTTACTTCTGCCTCTTCCTGGTCAAGAAAGAACAATCTAATGCTTTCATCTATTTTCATTTCAAAGTATCGCCTCTGCCTGGGTAGGAGATCTACATCTCTTGGCGGGGCTTTTAATACATTTTTAATAAATGCGCTTATCTGGGGCTCAACCTTTTCTTGTATGGCGTGCCACTGGAATAGTTTTTCTTCTTCTTTAAGTTGAACTACGATCTCGTCTGAAAATTCACTGGCAAGAAGGAATGGTAAAAAATTCTTAGAGGTTTCTATAAATTCTCTTTCAAGCACCTCTTTTTCTTTCTCTTTTTCGTCCTTTTCAAAGTCCAGGTTTTGTCGGTTAGAAGGATCGATTAGAGTGACCCTAAAAGTTTCTTGGTCGATCCTTTCTCTTTCAATATTCAAAGAAGATATTTCATCGTTAAGACGAGTGATCTCCTCTTTTTGGTCTTCCACATCCTGTTCAAGCCTTTCTTTTTCAAGCCTGCGTTCCTGCACTTTCACCTTGGCTTCCTTGTTGCGGTTATATTGCGAAAGGATTTTTCCCCTAACTGTTTTTAGGTCTTTCAGCAAATAAGAGTATAAGGTGATACCTAGCACATCTTTTAAAGAATCAGCAAACTCTTTGTCTGCATCAGCAGCAAATTCCTGAATTTTTTCGCCGTCGAAAAAGAAAAATGGAGATACATTATAAGGTAATAGGCCCAGAATGGCATCCTGGTAATAACTTGGTTCGATCTCTTCTATAGGCTCTCCGTTTTCCAGAATTTCAAATGTCTCATCCTTCAACTTCCATTTTCCACCTTTCTGAGAAAAAGACCATGTTCTATTGAGTTCAATATTTCGGGTAACAGGACCGGAAATGGGTACGTCATTAAGAAGAAGATTTATGAACATTTCTTCTTCCAGTGTGCTTTCACGTTTAATGGAGTTATTTAATAGTCCGCAGATGAAGGCTTCGTAATTCTCCAGTTTAGCTCCTTCGGAAGGATAATGCTTAGTTGCCAGTTTCCCATAGAAACACAGAAATAATGCCTCCAGAAAAGTGGTTTTACCTGCCCCATTCAGCCCACCGAATAGGATGATGTTTTGATTAGGAGAAAGGACAGAGTCCAGGTTAAACAACTGGTGCTCTCCCTTGAAGCTTTTGAAATTTTTAAACGTGATGGAAGAAATTACCATGTCTCTATGCTTCTTTTACAAACCGTTCAATTTTCTTTTGAAAATCGTCAATAATGTTCCTTCTTTTCAGATAGGTTACATTTTCTTGTTCCGTTACCAAAAGTTCTTGGATGTGCTCTGCTTTTACATTGTATTTTTTCGAGGATTTTTTGAGCAGGTCAATCTCTTCTTTCTTCCGGGCTTTGGCATGATCATCCGAAATCATAAGCCTTTCTTTTTTGACTTTAAAATATATATCGGCTACTGAATAATCGAAGCAGCCATGGTATTGCCATTGCACTTGTATTGCCGCCAACTCTGGTTTACTGATGATTTCCTGACCGATTTCCTCCTCGATCTTAAATACTTTTTTAAGTAATTCAGCTCTAACCTCAAATAAGAATGCCCCTTTTTGGTTGGGGTTGGCTTGGCTCTCTTTCAGCCTCTTTGTTTCATCATTTCTGATCTCCTGAAGATAGTCTCTAAACTCAAGCATCGGGTACATCCAATCTTCTCCGTTATCTATGAGATTTTCCATAGACTTATCTCTCTTGACTACTGTACATACCCAACACCCGAACCTTGAATTGCCACAGCTTTGAGTGGAGGTGTCAACTACCAAAGGGCATTCATTCGCATCATCGGATGCATTTCTGTACATGGTCCTCAACTTCTTATTGCTCCCACCCCAGAAAGAAGGAACACTCATCAGGTAAGACCATATTTCATCAGTAGAAAAATCAACTACCGGAGTATACATCCAGGAATTGGGTAAAGTATGTTTCCTGATTTTTTGACCGTTGAGGCCCTCAAGGTCATACTTGTCTAACGACTGTTGCCTATTTGAAGATTCTGATCGTCTTGAGCCCAGGACTACTAATGCTTTACCATGTTTACTGACTTGTCCCAATATATAATCATTGGTAGGGTTGATCTTCATCCGTTTTGTACACCACCGAAACCATCTATTGGGTGCGGGGTAACCCTTTCCTATAAGGTTTATCCAAAACCGGTCTTCAATCTTCGGAACTACCTTTGCTACCTGGAAATGGTTGGGAGAGTGAGTGAAAAGCTTTCCTCTGCCTGCTTTCTCAATCATGGCCAACTGTTCATCAATGTAAGCTACAACTGCCGGATTTTCCACCAAGGTGTCATTGGACAACACATGTACCTCTTTGTTCAACTTTTCTTTAGGGAGGGCAGAGAGAGCATACATCACCAATTGCAAGGTAGCTGTAGAATCTTTACCCCCAGAATAACCAATAACCCAAGGCATATCATCATTAAGGTATTGATCTTTAATTTCTTCAGCTACTATTTGTAATTTATCCTTCGTGATTATCATGAGATCGAGTTTGGTATGTGATCATTGCCTTTCCCAAGGATAAAGAATTTTTTTCAGAGATTGGCTATTTTGCCAGCATTCATGCATATATTTCAATAGTTAAGTTAGATCATTGCTCTATAGGATATTTTTACGCACTTAACCAGGACTAATCAGTACACTTGCTTATGATTGAGTGTTTTTGACATATATTAGCGCGCAAGGAAATGTTGTGTTTTGCCGCAAAGCTAATATATAGTTTTCTCAGTAATGTATTTACGAGAAACCACAAAAAAAGATTCGTTTAACCTACTCCTATTCCCTTCAGCAATGTTAAAGTTCGCTCTGGCATCGGAAATTGAAAGCCACCAGGCGACGACAAGCCCCCCAGCAGCCCCCCACACCCACATCCGCCTCGCCGCAAACCTGACAAAAATCCCCCCAACTGCTACTCATCACCCCGCCGCTGAATAGCCCGTGCTAAATTAAGTCGGAAAAAGCAAGTTTTTCATCGCCCGATCGCGGCTTCCCGGAAGCCGGCATCACCCACCAACTATTTAAACGAATGTAGTAAGGCTGCTTGCTCTGCCCGGCTATTGCATGGAAGTTTTTTTTCCGGCAAGGCCGCAGAGGAGGGCACTCTTTTTATCAACCAAATCCGCTCATTATGAAAATGCTTCCGTTTTTGATACTGGCCGCGCTGCTGCTCAGCTCCTGCCGGGCCGGCCTTCAGGTGCAACAGGCAAAGGATGCTCCCGATGAATCGGCTTATTGTAATATAGACGAAAGCACCGGCCTGCTGCTCGTCACCATTACCAACCAGGGGCAGGTGGATGCACCGGCTTCCGTCGCTGCAGTTCGGTTCCACGATGGGAAAGAGGTGAAAATGCCCACCCCCGCCATTCCTGCCGGGGAAAGCATCACCCTGGAGGGCATCAACTTTTCCTACGATGATAACTGCACTGAGCCGAACTGTAACTTTACCATCACCGCGGATGCGCAAAATGCCGTGCTCGAAAGCAATGAGGAGAACAACAGTGCACAGGGCTTCTGCCCGGTACCGGTAATACGAGGGGAGGTCAGCGGGGCGGGAGGAGGATGGCCCGCCTACTTCAGGCGCACCTTAGCGCCCACCAGGAAGGTGAGGGAATTCACCCGGTCCGAATTGGCGCCCAGGCCGATGCCGAAGTACTGCAGGGAGTACTGGAAAGTAGGTTGGGTGAAGATGCTCCAGCGCGGAGAGATATAGCGTTCCACACCGATGCCCACATTGCCGGTCAGGTAAGCATTTTCCTCGAAGGTGCCGCCTTCAAACCAGCCGAGGCCTTCCTGGCGAACCCGGTCGATGGCCGTTTCTTCCTGGCCCATACCGGGCGCCGGGGGAGAAGGCGAGGGAGGCAGGTAGAAATACGAGGGGTCTTCCACAGTATAATGGCTGGCGAGGAAGACGGCCTGTACGGAGGCTCCGGCCAGGGCGTATGCCCTCCATTGCCTGTGCTGCAGGAAATTGTAGCGGATATGCAGCGGGACGTTCAGAATGTTGAGCTGGCTTCTTTCGAGCAGGTCACCCTTGAAGCCCCCGCCCACGCTGCCCTGCAGGTACAGCAGGCCCACCGGGTACTGCCGGGAGGCGTAGATGGCGCCGGTTTCCAGTTCCCAGCGGCCGAACTCCATGCCCAGGGACAGGCCGCCGCCGTAGCCTATAGCGAAGCGGTCCAGCCGTTCTTCCAGCTTTTTCTCCTGGCTCTGGGGCACGATGATGTGGTTGTATTCTCCACTGCCGAACATTCCCACGCGGAAAGTCACCCCTTCTTTGATCCGCTCTATAGTGGGTTCTTCAAAGGAGCGGTAGTTCTCGTATGCCAACAGGCCGGGGCTTGAGGGCTGCAGTGGGCCAAAGGGGCTCACAAAACTGAAATCGGCCGAAGGCGCCTGCCACTCTTCGGGCAGGCTGTATTTTTTAGACGCCAGCGGCCCGGCTGAAGTGGGAAGCAGGGCATTGCTGAGCGGCCCGGCTTGCCGCTTGTCTGCGGTGCCGGCGCTTATGGGCATCAGGCCTTTGGCCGCACCCTGTATATTTCCGGCCTGGCCTTTTCGCCCTTTCCCGCCGGTTTCGCCGGCGGCAGCAGCGCTTTTCTGTGCTGCGCCCCCCCCGCCTTTGATATCCCGGTTTTTCCGTTGGCCGGAAGCGGGGGTGGTGTCATGATCTTCGGTGGTTGCCGTAGTGCCGGCCGTATCAGTGGCGGTGGGCAGTGCTTCTTTCATTGCCTGTGGGCTGCTGAGGATGGGGAAGTTATCCGGAGCGTACTGCCAGAGCAGCAGGAAGAGGAGCAGCATGAGGGCCAGCTCAGTGAGTTTATAGCGCAGCACCCGCCTGGGCCAGGCGAAAGCACCCTCGATGAGGGATTCCATGCGCTTCCAGTGAGCGGGCTGATAGGGGGCTTCGTAACGGTGGAGTTTTTCGAATACCGCTTCATCGATATTCCGGGCATCGGCGGCAGGAGTACCCGCTTCTGCATCTGCCATAGCCTCCTCATCCAGCTTCTGTTCCATAAGCTGCCAGGCCCCGGCGTCATAGGGGACGCTGAGGTTTTCCAACTTCTCTTTGACCAGGCGGTCTATCGGATTAATCTTCTTCTCCATAACCGTATGAACTCGAACTCAGTAATACCTGTAATTTAGACCGTGCTTTTACCAGGTTGGACCGCGAGGTGCTTTCCGTAATGTCCAGCATCTCAGCGATCTCCCGGTGGGAATATCCTTCGATGACATAGAGGTTGAAAACAGCGCGGTAGGCCGGCGACAGCTGCTGTACGGCATTCAGGATCTCTGCTTCCGTACACTGGCTGATCGCGTCGGCATCGTTGCTGCTGAGGTCGTATGCTTGTTCAATGTCCTCCGTGCGCCTTCGAATGTTTTTCCGGTAGTAGTCAATGGCCGTATTTACCATTATACGGCGTATCCAGGCAGAAAGTGACGTACCAGGCTGGTACTTTTTTATATTTTTAAATACTTTGATGAAACCCTCATGCAGGATGTCCAAGGCTTCTTCCTGGTCAGTGGCGTAGCGCAGGCATACGCCCATCATCTTGCTGTAGTATTCCTCGTACAGCACTTTCTGCGCCCAGCGTTCGTGGCGAACGCAGGCGCTGATCAGGCCTTTTTCATCGTAATTTAATGGCAAAGCGATGTTCATGTATGTTCTGTTTGCACAAGTTAGTCCAATTGGCAAAGATATACAACTGGGAATATCGCTTTTGACATCAAGACTACAACGGCCCGCTGGACGGAAATGCTGCCTGCCTGCGGACATTTTCTCAAATTGAAAGAAACAAATTATTTCAAACGAAAAACATTAAAATATTTTGTTTTCAATATTGAGCACAATTTTGTAGCTTTGCCGTACGGACCGGCGGGCCCTTTTTCAGGGGAGACGCCGGAAATTTTGTAGTATAGTATTCCGCTATATCCAGGAGATCAAATATGAGCGACAGCACTTCTACCAGCCAAAGTAATGGGCAGGACGACAACATCATAAGCCTGAAGGGCATGTACCAGGATTACTTTCTGGACTACGCCTCCTACGTTATACTGGAACGCGCCGTCCCCAGCATTGAGGACGGCCTGAAGCCCGTACAGCGGCGCATCATGCACGCCATGCGGGAGATGCACGACGGGCGTTACCATAAAGTGGCCAACATCATCGGGCAGACCATGCAGTTTCACCCGCACGGCGATGCCGCCATCGGCGATGCGCTGGTCAACCTCGGCCAGAAAGAATTACTCATCGACCCTCAGGGTAACTGGGGTGATGTACGCACCGGCGACAGTGCCGCTGCGCCTCGTTATATAGAGGCCCGCCTGACCAAATTTGCCCTGGATGTGGCCTTCAATCCTCAGACCACGGAATGGCAGCTCAGCTACGACGGCCGCAAGAAAGAGCCCATCAACCTGCCCATGAAGTTCCCCCTCTTGCTGGCGCAGGGGACTGACGGTATCGCTGTGGGGCTGTCGACCAAGATCCTCCCCCACAACTTCGTGGAGCTCATCAGGGCCTCTATCAAGGTGCTGCAGGGAAAAAAGGCCAAAATTTATCCGGATTTTCAGACCGGCGGGATGATCGACGTGTCTGACTACAATAGCGGAAAACGCGGGGGCAGGGTCAAGGTCCGTTCCCGGATCGAGAAAGTAGATAAAAGCACCCTGGCCATCCGGGATCTGGCCTATGGCGTGACGACCACCGGCCTCATAGACAGCATCCTTAAAGCCAATGATAAGGGGAAGATCAAGATCAAGAAGGTCGTCGACAATACGGCTCAGGAAGTAGAAATACTCATCGAGCTGGCTTCCGGCGTATCCCCCGACCTCACCATAGACGCCCTGTATGCTTTCACTCACTGCGAGGTATCCATTTCTCCGAATGCCTGTGTGATCATAGCGGACAAACCTCACTTCCTGAGAGTGGACGACATGCTCGAGATTTCCGCCGAGCGGACCAAGGCCCTGCTGCAGATGGAGCTGGAGATCCGCAAAGGGGAGCTGCTGGAAAAACTGCATTTTGCCAGCCTGGAAAAAATCTTCATCGAGGAGCGCATCTACCGCGATATTGAAGAGTGCGAAACCTGGGAAGCCGTACTGGAAGCCGTGGACAGCGGCCTGCGGAAGTTCTTCCGCGTACCGGGGGAGAAAGCCCGAAAAGGAGATACGCGGATGGAGCTGTGGCGCGACATCACTGAGGAAGACCTGGTTCGCCTTACGGAGATCAGGATCAAAAGGATATCCAAATACAACTCCTTTAAAGCGGAGGAACAGATCGCCAAACTGAAGGAGGAACTCAAAGAAGTACAACACCACCTGGACCATCTGGTGGATTATGCCATCGCCTATTTCGAAGGCCTGTTGCAGAAATATGGCAAGGGCAAAGAACGCCGCACTAAGATCACTACTTTCGACTCTATCGATGTAACTGAAGTGGTGGCCAACAATGCAAAGCTGTATGTAGACCGCAAAGAGGGTTTCATGGGCACTGGCCTGAAGAAGGACGAATTCGTCGTCGATTGTTCCGACATTGACGATATCATCGTCTTCCGCCAGGATGGCAAGTTCCAGGTATCCCGTATCGCGGATAAGGTTTTCGTGGGTAAAGACATCATCCATATCGATGTCTGGAAGAAAGATGACAGCCGCACTACTTATAATTTGGCATACGTAGACGGAAAGTCCGGCAAATCCTATGTCAAGCGCTTCAATGTGAAGGCCATCACACGTGACCGCGAGTACGACCTGACGACGGGCGCCAAAGGCTCCAAGGTGCTCTATTTCAGCGCCAACCCCAATGGCGAAGCAGAGGTCGTTACGGTACAGCTCACCCCCGGCAGCCGGGCCCGCAACAAAGTGTTTGATTATGATTTCGGAGAGCTCGATATTAAAGGGCGGAGTGCCAAGGGAAATATCCTTACCAAGTACCCGGTTCGGAAGGTTTCTCTAAAAGAGGTGGGAAAATCTACCCTGGGCGCTCTGGAAGTATGGATGGATCAGGTGAGCGGGCGCCTGAATACAGATGAGCGCGGAAAGTTTCTCGGAGAGTTCGACACCGGCGACCACATCCTCGCCATTTATAAAGAAGGAAGTTATGAAGTGCTGGAGATGGACCTCAACAAACGGTTCAACCCCAATGAGCTGGCCTATATCGGTAAGTTCGGCCCCGATGATGTGGTTAATGTCATCTATTACGAAGGCGAACGGAAGTGGACGATGGTTAAGCGTTTCCAGATAGAGACCAGCACCTTTGGCCAACGCTTCCCCTTCCTGACGGAGCACCGCAGCACCAAACTACTTTTTGTCTCTCTGTATCCGGAACCGAAGGTGAAATATGCCTATAAAGCCAATTCCAAAAAAATTGAGGAGGAACTGGACCTGGCGGAGTTCGTCGATGTCAAAGGCTGGAAAGCCATAGGCAACAAACTAATCGAATACAAAGCCGGGGAGATTATGCCCCTCAAAGAGGATGACGAGGCTCCTGCAAAAAAAAAGGAAGATAAAAACAGCGAAAAGCTGAAAGCCGGCGACAGCATCGAATTCGATATTGAAAATAACGGGCAGACCAAGATGTTCTAGATGCGGGCTCTTAGCTGTCTATCGCTTCTTCTTTGGAAATATTCAGCATCTGGAAGGCAAAAAACTCCAGCAATTCTTCCACCGAGCTCAGGTTTCCTTCCTCGATGGTTATGTCCGTCAGCGAAGGCAGGTGCAGCGCAAAGTAAATGTGGTTGTTGGCCATTTCCAGCAGGGTGCTGGCAAGAGCTCTGGGGTAAGGGTATTCCGGGTTAATTTCCCTTATAATGCCAGAGATCTTTTTGGCCAGGGCCTTATAAGTCAGGAAAAACCCGTGTTTGTTCTCCTTATCCACTTCCTTGGTATGATAGGCTTTGGTAGCTTCCGCCACGACAATGCGGTGGAGGACGTCCTCATCCACAAATTCGATGGAAGTATTGCGGCGGGTAGTATCTACTATGGAGGAAATGGCGATCTTAAGTTTGCGTTTCGGGTCATCGATATTCATGGTATTGTAATCGATGCGGAACTTCATCCACTCCCAGTACCAGCAAAGCAGGTAAACCAAGAGCAGGTG
>CAYVVK010000073.1:11895-14650 GCA_964454855.1 uncultured Phaeodactylibacter sp.
GGCCTCTGTCGACCCGATCCGTTCTGCCAGTTTCTTGAAGGTAAAGGCTTCGAAACCGATCTCGTCTATGAGGAGAATGCTGTGTTGAATGATATTGCGCCCAAGTTTGGTTGCCTGTGGGTCTCGGATGTACAACTTCTCATTGAGTTTCATCTGGATGCTTATGGCCATGGCATTTAATATTTGGTCGGTCTCAAAAGTAAGAAATTACTATTAACTGGGTTAGGCTTACTATCATACTAACATGAAGGAGGCTGTCCTTTTTTAAAGTTCAAAAAGACAGCCTCCGCCGGAAAGCCAGTAAAAAAGGAGCTTTTTAGGAGTCTGTTTTTTGTTCGGATTTTGTCTCCCTGTTTTTACTGTTGCCATTTTTGTCCACCTGGTCTTTGGCAAGGCGGCGTAGTTCGCTGTCTGAAATGTAGGGCTGCAGCCAGTTGACGCACTCTTCGAAAGTTTCGAAGAGATATTCTTCCGGCACCAGGCCGGGCACCAGGTTGATGCGTTCGAACATATCGAGTGGTTGGCCATACAGGCCGGTGAAGACGACCAGGATGCCTTTTTGCTGTAGTTCCAGGATGGCCTCTTCCATAGCATATAAGCCCGATTGGTCGACGTAAGGCACCAGGTCCATCCTGATCACTACAGCCCGGATTTCCGGCAGGGCTTTCATCATATCGTTGAAGCGGGAGGCGAAGCCGAAGAAAAGCGGCCCGTCGAGGTGTTTAATGTAAACCCGGTCTCCAACTTCGTCGATGATATCTCCTTCATCACTCCAAGGTACTTCCCGGGCAAAACTTTTCAGCGGAGCAGACCTGGTCTTGTGCTCCACTACGTCGGAGATCTTCTTCATGAAGAGCAGGGCCGATAATACCATGCCGACGCCCACTGCTACCAGCAAGTCTACGAATACAGTCAGCAGCATTACAGCGATCATGACGAAGGCGTCGGATTTGGGTACGGAACGGATGTGTTTTAAGCCTTTGTAATCGACAATGCCGATTCCTACTGTAATGAGAATACCCGCCAGTACCGCATTGGGAATATGGCCAACCAGGGTGCCTATACCCAGGAGCACCACCAGAAGAAATACACCGGCTACGACTCCTGATATTTTGGTCTTTCCACCAGAGTTGGCATTGATCACCGTACGCATGGTGGCGCCGGCGCCGGGAAGGCCGCCGATCAGGGCAGCCCCCATATTACCGATACCCTGGCCGATGAGTTCCTGGTCGCTGTCGTGCTTGGTCTTAGTGAGGTTATCCGCTACGATAGAGGTTAATAGGGAGTCAATAGCGCCCAGGAAAGCAAGGGTTACCGCGTACTCGAATATCACCACGACGTGGTCAATGTCCAGGAATACACCAAAGAAGCCGAGGTGCAATTCGGGAAGGCCGGTGGGGATAGGGCCGCCGGAGTTAAGGCGAAAAATGCTTCCTTCCGGCAGCATAAAGAAGGCAGCGAGCGATACTACGATCAGCGCCGTAAGTGTGCTGGGAATGGCTTTTGTAAACCTGGGCACCAGATATATGAGGCCGATCGTCACCAGCGCAACCCCTACGGAATAGGCATTGACGATCTCGGGAATTTCATGTACGGCCCGCAGGGTACCCATAGGGCCCCCTTCCGGAGCAGACACCCCGAAGAAAGGGAAGACCTGGGTAATGACTATGATGATCCCGATCCCGCTCATAAAGCCGGATACCACGGGATAAGGAATGTATTTTACATACTTACCAAGCCGAAAGACCCCCAGCAGTGATTCTATACCGCCGGCAAGGAAAAAGGTGGCGATGATAATGGGAAAGGCTACCTCCAGGCTTCCTGAATAGGCGACCGCATCGGCGATCACGACTGCGGAGACCACCGTCATCGGAGCAGTAGGGCCACTGATCTGAGTAGGAGTCCCTCCGAAAAGAGCAGCCAGAATACCTATGGCGATGGCGCCATATAGGCCGGCAATAGCTCCCAGTTCGGTTTGCTCACCAAAGGCGAGCGCCAATGGCAGGGCGACGATACCAGCAGTGAGGCCTCCAAAAAGGTCTCCGCGGATGTGAGAAAAATCAAATTTTAAAAATCGAAGCATAAAAGAGGTAGGTTTTTTCGAAATGGAATGTAAAAAGCAAAACTTCTCAATGAATGAACAGCTAATAAATTTAACAGGTTTGCTCAAGAAAGGGAAAGTTTCTGTGCACTTTCTTCAAGTAACGCATTCAAAAAGGAGCCTTAACAATACATTTATAGGGGTGAAGAGCGGGAAAGCAGCCGTGGTAGCCGTGGTAAAAGAGAAATTTCGAAGAAGGAATAATAAAATGGGAGAGGCAAAAACCTCTCCCAATAAAGCCTCAGTCACCATGCGAGTTCCGACGGGCTGGAAGAGCCCATCAGAAAAGAATCGCAATTCTTGCATTTCTTAGTTCACTCTGAAAGCAAGCCTGACAAATATAATAATCTAATGCTATTTACAATAGGAAAACTATCGTACTTAACAGTACTGTTTATTTTTTGTTTTCAAAAGCTGAGGTTTTTTGCTTTAGGCGCATATTTCCCTGTGAAGAAAGGAATAAAATAAGTATAACAGGCTTCCGGAAATGATCAAAGCCTGACGCAACCCTTCGTGAAGACGTCTTGTTCTTGAATAGGCAAATATTTTTCGCAATATCATTACCTTTGCAGCTCTCTATTGGAGAAATAACGGAAAATGAGTTTTTTGAAAGAATTAAACAGGCGGCGTACCTTCGGCATCATCAGCCACCCG
>CAYVVK010000074.1:0-4202 GCA_964454855.1 uncultured Phaeodactylibacter sp.
ATAAGCGAACAGCAATTGCAACGATTTACCATCAATTTTATCCCGAACTCACGTTGAATAATAAAAAAAGGAACGAGCCATGCCCGTTCCTTTTAAAAATTGGTATGTATGGATTTGATAGCCTCTACTGGGTAACGGCTTCCTGGGCTTTTTTATGGTCTGCCAGGAATTTTTCCAGCCCGATGTCCGTCAGCGGGTGCTTCAGCAGGCCGAGGATGGAATCCAGCGGGCAGGTCACCACATCGGCGCCGGCGCGGGCAGCCTCCACAATATGCTTGGCGCTGCGGATGGAAGCGGCCAGGATTTCTGTCTCATACCCCTGAATGGCGTATATCTCCGCGATCTGTTCGATCAGCCCTATCCCATCCCAGTTGATGTCGTCGATGCGGCCGATGAAGGGGGATACGTAATTGGCGCCGGCTTTGGCGGCCAGAATGGCCTGCCCGGCAGAAAAGGCCAGGGTGCAGTTGGTGCGGATGCCATTGTCGCGAAAATAACTCAGGGCCTTCACCCCATCCTTGATCATAGGCACTTTCACCACGATGTTGGGAGCGATTTTGGCCAGGCTTTCTCCTTCTTCCACTATGCCGTCGAAATCCTTGGCGATCACTTCTGCACTCACATCGCCGTCTACGATCTCGCAGATCTTTTCGTAATGCCTGCGGATGGCTCCTTCGCCGGAGATGCCTTCCTTGGCCATGAGAGAAGGGTTGGTGGTCACCCCATCGAGAATGCCGAGGTCATTGGCTTCCTTGATCTCTTCGATGCTGGCGGTATCAATAAAAAATTTCATGGATGTTTTTTTAAGGTGTGAATATCAGGTTTGTACGTCGGAATTATGAACGCTTTTTCAGTGGGGAAAGTTGGGAAGGGCCTGGAAAAAAATAAGGTGAGCAACACATCGCACCGCTCTACCGCCTACCCTTGCTCCGTTTCCGGCCTGGGGGGATTCAGCGGGAGCTAGTCGTGTGCGCTCACCAGAGTGCAAAGGTAAGCTCTTTTTGTAAACTATCCAAACCTTCGGCTATTTATTGTTTTGGGATTATTTCCGTCTTTTCCCCGAAGTACTGCACGAAGCGCTGCATGTCATTGGCCAGCTCCTTGTTTTGGGTGGCGCGGAAGTAGGTGTCGGCCAGGGCGCGCATGGCTTGGAAGACGAAGCGGTCCATTTCCACCACCTGCATTTCCTTGGTCCAAAGGTCGATCTTTAGGGTATCTTTGGACTCTTTATCAAAGAGAGACAACAGGATGCCTTTCACTTCCTGCAGCCCTTTGCCGTTAGGGTTGTCTTCCGCCTCCCAGCTTATCTTGGCAGGGATGTTCTCGGCATCCAGGCCAATGACGATTTTGATCTCTGATGTCTTTTTTACGGTATCGCTCATTCTCAATCTTTTTTAACTGGAAAAACAGCGTCGCGCTCCGCCAGTTCATGAATTTGATCAGAAGTATAGAAGTGTACGCCTTCCCTAAGTTGCTGGGCGGCCAGTATCATGGCGGCGGCCACTTTGCTGTCTTCCACCGGCCGGTATTTGCCCAGCAGCTGGCCACCGGTGAGGCGGTCGATACCCTGAAACAGGGTGCCGGCCAACCACTCCCCCATCCGGGTTTCCCGGCGGGCTCCCAGCAGAACGGAAGGCTGAAAAATGTGTGTGGCCCAAAAGGGCAGTTTCTTGACCGCCTCTTCCAGCTGGCCTTTCACCTGGGAATAGTAAAAGGGATAATCCACATCCGCACCTACCGAAGAAACGAGCAACAATTGGCCTACTTTATTCTCGGCAGCCAAGCGGGCAGATTCATAGGCATAAGTGAAATCCACCTTATAGAAAGCCTCTTTGCTGCCGGCCTTCGCCATGGTGGTGCCGAGGCAGGAAAACAGGTCGTTGCCTCGAAACAGATGGCTGTAGCCGGACAGCTGGGCAAAGTCAACCACGTGCTGCTCCAGCTTAGGATGCTCCACCTCCAGCAGGCGGCGCCCTATGCTATGCACCTTGTGGTAAGCCCGATGGCCGAGTAACTGTTGCAGGCACTGCCTGCCTACCAGGCCCGATGCGCCCAGAAGCAGCGCTGTTTTCTTGTGTTGGCGAATCTCCAAAAGGAACGGTTTTGTGGTAAAGACGCAAAGGTAAGGAATTCATTTTGGGAAGGCGGAAATCGGAAGTGGGAAATCGGAAATGGGAAATCGGAAATGGCCCGCCGCCGCCCTTTGGGCTATGGCGGGTGAAAAAAGGCTGAAGGCAATGCCCTTTACTTCTGCACCTCCAGGCGGTAGTAGGAAGCCGACAGGCCGCCCCAGATGCCCAGGCCGCCTTCTACGTTCGAGTCTATGAGAGTATAGCTGGAAAAGGGGCCTTGATTGGAAGAATTGAACTCCAGGGTATTCCAGAAATTATAGTGCGCTTCATCCAGGCTGATCCATTTCAGGCGGATGGTGTCTCCCACTTTGTACAGGCCGAAGGTTTCGAAGTCGAAATCCTGAGTGCCTCGGGGCTCAGGCCTCAGCAGGGGGAACTCCACCGGCTGCCCGTCGAAAAAGCGATCGTCAAAAACCGAGGATATCGGGCTGATAAAGCCCCGGCCGTTGATCTCTACCTGATAACGGTAGAAGTTGGCCGCTCCCGCCGGGTCTTCCAGGTAGGCCAGGAGCTGAGCCAGAGTATCAGATACTTCTCCCGGTGGGTCGCGGAAAAGCAGGGAGTCCAGGCCGATGTGATAAGGGATGGAGGTTTGCCCCCTGAGCTGCTGCCCTTCGGCCTCTACCTCCAGGATATAGGTTTTTCCTTCTTCGCCCTGCATGCTGAATGTCAGGTCGATATACACGCAAAAATTGAAGCCCAGGCTGTCGGCGTCGAAGCCGAAAAGGCTGCCGGCCAGCTGCTTTTGCTCCTGGCTGAGCTCATCCAGGCAGAGTTCCGTTAAGGCCACGCTATTTTCTCCGTCGGAAACAGTGACTACCGCATCATGCACGAAATTGTCTTCAAAATTCTCCGCGCTGAACTTGCTGAAAAAGGGAACGGAGCGAGTGAGGATAACATAGGGGGGGACTGCCTCTTCCCCGGCCTCGATGTAGCCTTCCACGACGATCTGCTGATCGGCATTGACACTTTCGGGAATAAACTCTTCCTCGCAGGCGGTGGCAAAAAACAACAGCAAAAAAACTGTAACAGCCGGAATGTTTCTCATCGTCAATCTTTGTTGGCAATCATAACATTACACCCCACCCGGGTGTTGCCCGTTAATCCACCTTTTTATACTTCAGCCGTATGGAATTGCCGATTACCACCACGTCGGAGAAGGCCATGAAGAGGGCGCCCCACATGGGGTTGAGAAAGCCCATGGCGGCGATGGGAATGGCGACGATGTTGTAAGCGAATGCCCAGAAGAGGTTCTGCCGGATGGTCAGCACCGTATGGCGGCTGATGGCCAGGGCGCGCTCCAGGTAATTCAGCTTGCCGTTGAGCAGTACGACCTGTGCCGATTGTATGGCCACCTGAGAGGCATTGCTCAGGGATACGCCTATGGTGGCCTTTGCAAGGGCCGGCGCATCGTTGATGCCGTCGCCGATCATGGCGGTAGGTGCTTCCTTAGAGAGCCGTTCCACTATCTCCAGTTTCTGCTCCGGCAGTTGTTCGGCATACACTTCCTCTATACCCAGTGCGCGGGCCACTTCCTCTACTTTTTCCTTGCGGTCGCCGCTGAGCAGGACAGAACGGATGCCGTGCGCTTTCAGGTATTCTATGGCGGGTTTGGCCTCCGGCTTGATGTCATCCGTAATTTCTATGGTGGCCAGCAAGCCTCCGTTCTCGGTCAGGAAGAGCTGTTTGCCGTCCTCCTCCTCATTCACAGGCTCGGACAGGATGCGCCGGGATCCGATCTTAAATTCGTTTCCGGCCTGGTCTTTGGCCACTACTCCCCTGCCCTTCTGTTCCTCCACACTGGCCAGGCTGAGCTCCACGCCATTGAGGCGCTTTTCCATCTCCTCAACCAGCGACTTGGCGATGGGATGAGAAGAATGCTGCTCCATTTTATAGATCAGGGCATTGGCCCGGGCCTCATCGCTATTGTGGTAAGTGATCTTGTTGATCTTAAATTTCCCGGTGGTCAGAGTTCCGGTCTTGTCGAACACCGCATTTTTGATCTTGGAAAAGACTTGTTCTCGAAAGGAACTGGAACCGAAGCCAAAACATTTGAGGCAAAAAAGCCTC
>CAYVVK010000074.1:4212-6859 GCA_964454855.1 uncultured Phaeodactylibacter sp.
TGGAAAAGACTTCCACCGTGGTGCCGCCCTTGATCAGGATACCGTTGCGCGCCAGGCGCCCCACACCCACCATGACAGCAGTAGGCGTGGCCAGGCCCATGGCGCAGGGGCAGGAGATCACGAGTACGGCGATGGCGTTCATCAGAGCCTGCTGGAAGGCCAGGCCGAAGCCGAAATGGCCGATCAGCAGAGTGAGCAGGGCAATGCCCAGCACTACCGGCACGAAGATGGCGCTGATGCGGTCGGCCAGGCGCTGTATGGCAGGCTTGTCTTGTTGAGCAGTCTTCACCAGGTCGATCATCCGGCTGAGCACCGTATCCCGCCCGGCGGCCGTTACTTCCATGCGGATGTTTCCGGACACCAGAATGGACGAACCGATGACGCGCTCGCCTTCCGATTTTTCCACTGGAATACTTTCCCCGGTCAGCATGGACTCGTCCACACTAGCTTCGCCCTTGACCACTTTCCCATCCAGGGGGATCTTGTCTCCTTCGTTGACCTGCAGGATGTCTCCTACCTGTACTTCTTCCCTTTTGAGGGTCACGATGGCACCCGAAGGCATCACTTTGCGGGCCTTTTCCACCTGCAGCTTTGCCAAATCCCCTATAGCGGTAGTCGTTTGCTCCACCGCTCTTTTTTCCAGCCAGTTGCCCACCAGCACCAGGGTGATGATGGTGGCGCTGGTCTCATAGAAAATGTAATCGGCCTCCCACATCAGGGTACCGATGAGGCTGTAGATAAAGGCCGCGGTACTACCTACGAAGATCAATACATCCATATTCGGCACCCCGCCCCGGAGCGAGCTCAGGGCAGAGCGCCCGAAGTGAATGAAGCCAATGGTGAAAGGCGGCAAACAAATGGCGAACTGTATCCAGTAATTATCAAACAGGTGAATGTGCACCCCCGCCATCATCAGCAGATGGTGCAGCAGCAGCGGCAGGGTGAAGATGGCGCTGATCAGCAGTTTTTTCTCCAGGGTCCACCATTTTTTGGCCTGGCTCTGATCTTCCTCCACCACGCTGAAGCCCAGCTTGTGGATGCCTTTTTTGACTTCATCCAGCCCCACGGAAGCATCTCCCTGCCGGTAGCGCACCTCTTTGGTCTGGAAATTGACGTATACGTCTTCCACTCCCTTGCGCTCCAGGAAGCGGTTGAGGCTTGCCGCACAGTTGTTGCACGTCATCCCTTCTACCTTTAGCTCAACAATTTTATCGGCCATAATTATATGCGGTATCTCTTAGATTTAATATTTTATGCGCCCGGCTGCTCTATCGCACAATTTACAGCGGCCGGAAGTTATATAAAGAACAACATGTATCTGCAAACAGATCAATTCAGGGCCAATCTGTCCAATTTTCATGAACACAAGCCTGCTCGTGCTTTTTATATACCTGACAATACAATATTATTAACTTTTCAATAAAATCCGATCTCTAATGAGAACCCTCAGCTTATTTTTCGTACTGGCATTGCTGCTTTCTGCCTGCCAGGGTGGTACCCAGCAGGCCGAAGACACACAGGATGAAACTCCGGAGATGAAGTATACCCTCACTGCTTTCAGCGAATCCACGCCCTATCCGGATGCCACCATCGAATCCATGACTTTTGTAAACGGCACCTTTGACTTCGAGATCAGCGCCACCGACTACGAACTGGGAGTACAAACCCCGGACGCCGGCCAGAAAATGTGCGCCAATTCCGCACAGGGGCAGCACATTCACCTCATTGTCGATGACCAGCCCTACTCTGCTCAGTACACTTCCGGTTTCGAGTATGAGATCGCAGATGGCGACCACTATCTGCTGGCCTTCCTCTCGCGTTCTTATCACGAGAGCATCAAAACGGAAGGGGGCCACGTGGCCAAAATGGTAACCGTAGAGAACAACACCATCGGCGCCAGCGAAGACATCACCCAGCCCATGCTGTTCTACAGCCGCCCCAAAGGCACCTACACCGGTAAGGCGGAAACCGAAAAGGTGATGCTCGACTTTTACCTCGTCAATACCACTCTGGGTGAGAACATGAAAGTAAAAGCCGACATCAACGGAGAAGAGCACATGATCGACAAGTGGCAGCCGTACTACATCGAGGGCCTGCCGATGGGCGAAAGCACCATTACCCTGACGCTGGTTGACGGCGAAGGCAATGCCGTAGACGCGCCGCTCAACCCGGTATCCCGCACCATTACGCTGCAGGAGGACCCGGCGGAGGCTGCGCAGTGACAGAATAAGCCTGCTTAGAATATTGAGGTAAACAGGAGCCATCCCCCTTTAGCCATGGCTCTCCTGAATTAACTCGGGCGGCAATTTTCTATTGCCGCCCGAGTTCCATCAGCCCGTATGCCCAATCGCTCCCGCAATAGCATTCACCGACAGCAACAGAGACAGCAATATACGCTCCGCCTCTTCCGCATTCCCGTTCGCACTTTCCTCCCGCCACTGCCGCAGCAGCGCCACCTGCTTTTTGTGCAGGTTTTCCAGAGTGAGGGTACGCAGGGCATTGGCGTAATAGCGCATATCATCCAGTACTTCCCCGTCTTCCCCGAGCAATATTTTCAGATGCTTCTCCGTAAGGCCGAGCTCTTTGTAGAACAGCTCCAGGAATTTTTCCCGGATGCTTTCGTCTTCCACCAGGCCGGCGTAAAGGC
>CAYVVK010000074.1:6869-11758 GCA_964454855.1 uncultured Phaeodactylibacter sp.
GCATAATGCCTTTATCCGTTTGCGCCAGGCTGCGCCGTACGTTGTTCAGGACGTAGCTCAGAAAAGCATCCTGCCCTGCGGCATTCTTTAATTCCTCGTACGCATCTGGGCGTTCCGCTTGGAGTTGCTCCAGGGTGGAGCCCACGCCGTACCAGGAGGTCATGTTGCAGCGGCACTGCGTCCAGGAAAACACCCAGGGAATGGCGCGCAGGTCTGCCAGGGAAGTAGCGCCGGTGCGCCGCGAGGGCCGCGAGCCGATCTTGCTGTTCTCGATGGCGTCGATGGGCGTGGCCTGCCGAAAGTAAGGCATGAAGCCATCTTCCTGCAGCAGGGCCTCGTAGGTTTTCCGGCTGTACTGCGACATCCACTCCAGCGTATCGGCCAGGGGGTGCAGGCCCTCGTACTTATCTTTTCCGGGCAGCAGGGAGTGTCCGAGGGCACTAGCCGCCAGCAGTTCCAGCTGAAAAACCGCATGGCCCTTGTTCGCGTATTTTTCCTCTATGGTCTCCCCCTGCTCAGTAAGGCGGAGGTCGCCATTGAAGCCTTTGCCGGGCAGGGCTCCGATAAACTGGTCGGTAGGCCCGGCGCCCCGGCTGATGGAGCCGCCCCTTCCGTGGAAAAAGCGAATGCCCACGCCATGCTGCTGTGCCGCTTCCACGATCCTGATCTGGACTTTGTACAGATGCCACTGGCTGGCGAGGATACCGCCGTCCTTGTTGCTGTCGCTATAGCCCACCATAACCTGCTGAACGGGCTGCTCCCCATCTTCCTGCCGGTGGAGGTACTCCAGGCTTCGCTGAGTGAAGGGATGAGAAAGGAACTCGCTGACGATCTTCGGCCCGGCCTCCAGGTCATCGATGGTTTCCAGCAGCGGCACTACGGGCACCCGGCACACCAGGCCTTCATCCGTCCGGTGAGTGAGGCCGGCCTCGCGCGCAAGCAGGTATACCGCCAGCAGGTCGGAGGGGCCGCGCGTCATACTGACGATGAAGGCGCCAATGGCTTCCGCGCCGTATTTTGACATATGTTCCTCCACTGCCCGGTGGGCTTCGATCACCGCTTGGGCCTCATCCGCAAGTTCCGTTCTGTTGTGCACAAAGGGCCGGGAGGTGGCCAGTTCGCGATTGAGCCATTCCACCCGCTCATTTTCGGAAGCAGTGGGGAAATTTATGCCGTTGATGCCTGCTGCAGCGATCAGTTGAGCGATGGCCTTATCGTGAAAAGCACTGTTCTGCCGGATATCCAGAACAGCCAGGTGAAAGCCCACGGCAGACACCAGCCGGATAGCGTCCTGCACTTCATCCCGGGCAATGCTCTGCGCGCCATATTCTTCCAGAGATTGCTGCAGCAGGTGCAGGTCAGCAAGCAATTCTTTGCTGAATACATAGGAGCCTTCCCGTTCATGGATCGCGGTAGCGTGCCCCCGGGCGATATCCACCGGCAGCTTGGTGATCATCAGGTTGACAAATTGCCGGAAGGCCTCGCCCGGGTTGCGCTTGGACGCTCCTTCTCCCCTTTCCCCCAGTTCCTGCTGCATTTCGCTGATCCTTTCCTGCAGGGCCGGCGGAGCGTGTTCCAACTGCAAGGCAAAACTGAGGTGCTGCACCAGGCTGACCAGCCTTCTTTTCAGCACTACAAAGGCGTTGAGGCGCAGCCGCTGCAGGGTGTACCTGGTGAATTCCGCCGTCACAAAGGGATGCCCGTCGCGGTCGCCCCCCACCCAATCGCCGAAGCTAATGCGGGGATAGGCATTTTGTTGATAGATCAGCTGGTCGTCAAAGCCATGATGGCGCCAGGCCTGCAGCAGTCGGCGGTCAAGCACTGGAATGAGTTCCGGAAAAATATTGATGAAATAGTGCATGACGTTGCGCAGCTCCGATTCCACATCCGGCTTTTCGAGATAGATCTCTCCGGTCTTCCAAAGGCGGTACAGCGTCTGCTTGATATTGTTATGAATGTTCTGTCGTTCCCAGTTAGAAAACATACTGTTTTCCAGGCTCAGCAGCAGCAGGTAAAGCTCGCGGTGGTGTTCCAGTACGGTGGTCCGCTTAGCTTCCGTAGGGTGGGCGGTCAGTACCGGCTCGACGCGTACCTTAGGCAGCTGGCTGGCGATCTGGCTCTGCGAAAAACCGGCTTCCTTCAACCTTTGCAGGTTCCAGGCCCAGCCGCCTTCAATATCAGAGGGGCCTTCATTTTCCAGCTTTCTTCGTTCCTGCATGGCGGCATTGATCTCCACCGTGTCGATCAGTTGAAAGATGATGCTGTAGAGCTGAATGAGCGGCACGGTAAACTGATCGATGTCCTCAAATTCCACCTCGTTGACCAGTGGGATCTGCCCGGCTATGTCCGTTTCGCCATTTTCCTCCAGGGCTTCCTGCAGGGCATGGAGCAGCATTTCCAGGTCATCGTAGGCTTTGCCTAGTTTTTGTTTGATCTCTTCGAGCGGGTTTTTCATAATGTGCGGGTAAAAAATTGGCTTTAATGTTTGCTTGAGTGCGGGGCTTTGGTGTGGGGTGAAGATAAGGAATATGTGGATATGCAGTATTGGGCCCCATGGGGTGAAAATCAGGCACTCTCCTTCAACTCCTCCCAGAAAGGCCGCCCCTCCACCTCCCCATACTCCCCAGCCTCTTCCGTCTCAATATCCTCCAGGTACTCGTCATACACGGTAGCCCGTTCATGCTGCAGGGGCGTGGGGCAGAAGCACTTTTCGTACCACTCGGCGGTGCTTTGGAAAACAGGGAACCTGATTCGGTGAGCAGTTGGCAGGAAACTGTTGGCAGGAAGAAGCTACAACTCCTTACTGAACCACCCCGCCAGCTCCTCCCCGATCTTATGCGGGTTATCCTCCTGCAGGTAGTGGACGCCCTCGCCGATATCCACGGTTGTGAGATTCGGCAGCTTTTCCCGGCACCACTCCACCGTTTCTTCGGGGATCAGTCCTCCGGGATGGGCGTAGAAGAGGAGCTTGGGGATTTCCGTTTCCTGCAGCCAGCGGTTGTAGGCCTTCACCACAGCAGTAACATCGGCGGGCTTTCCATCGATGGGTACTTCCAGAGGCCATTGGCGCACCGGTTTCAGGCTGGCGGCCGTGGGATAAGGTTCTTTGTAATGGGCAACTTCTTCCGGACGTAACTTCCGAACGATAGACTGCGGCATGATCCCATTAATAAAACCATTCAGGGCGCTGACCATGAGCCAACCCAAGCCTGGCGTACGCATAATGCGGAAAGCGATCCAGAAAGGCAGGGGCATGTCTTTCCATTTTACCGGCCGGATGATCGCTTCCATGAAAGCAAGCCCCCTGATATTTTCGGGATGCAGGCCTGCGTAGTGAAAACCAAGGCCCGAACCCCAGTCATGTACCACCAGCGTGATGTTTTTAAGCCCCAGCTTTTCGATAAAGGCCTCGATGTATTCATAGTGG
The DNA here is from genome assembly GCA_964454855.1 of uncultured Phaeodactylibacter sp. Classification (GTDB taxonomy): domain Bacteria; phylum Bacteroidota; class Bacteroidia; order Chitinophagales; family Saprospiraceae; genus CAYVVK01. The sequence goes on from CAYVVK010000074.1 coordinate 10,297, forward strand.
GAAAAAAAACGGTAGTCTATGTCTGGCTTATCTGATTTTCCCATACCTATCAGGTCGGGTGCAATACAGCGGCCATGGGGTGTAAGGTAGGGAATGATATTGCGCCAAAGATAGGAGGAGGTAGGATTGCCGTGCAGGAAAAGAAGGGTTTCGCCTTCGCCCTCATCAATATAGTGCATCCTGGAACCCTTTATCTCCAGGTAATGAGGTTCGAAATCGAATTCCGGGGAAATGGGCTTTGGCATGGCGGTTGAGTTTTAGAGCCGGTTAAAAGGGTAAAATACTGAATTTTTCTGCCGGGGAAAGTTAGCCCGGGCGACAACTTACCCGCTTACTGCGCGAATTCCCGAAAGGCTCCCGGGGAAAATTGGCCGAGGCAGTCCTTTCTTCTCCTCATTTCGATTATTTTAGCGGCTGTTGAATCAAACCAGTACACATGTCAGCCGACACCCATTACGAAAAAGGAAAGGCCCTGGCCGAGCAGGGCGATTACGAAGCTGCACTCGAGGCCTTTGGCGAGGCCCTGGAGAAGGAAGAAGAAACCCCCGAATTGTGGAACAGTATCGGCAGCGTATACGCGCAGATGAAGGATTATGAGGAAGCCCTCGGTTGCTATGACAATGCCATTGCCCTGGATGAGGAATATGCCGAACCCTGGTATGGCAAGGGCCTGGTATACCAGGAAACCGGCAACGGAGAACTGGCCCTGAAATCCTTCGACGGCGCCATCATCCGCAACCGGCAGTGGCCGGTGCCCTGGCTGGCCAAAGGGGTACTGCTGCTCCATACTCCCGGCAAGGTGGAAGATGGCATCCGCTGCATGCACCACTTTGAATACCTGGCCGGGGCTCAGGCCGCCACCAACTGCTTTGCCGTTTTTTCCCAGTTGCCCCCCTACCCTTTCTTTTCCTACCGCATCATTCAGGATTACATGCTGCCCTGGGATTATCCGCAGTGGAAAGATTATCTCAGGGCCAGCCTGGAGGAAGCCCTGCCGCTCAAAGCCTATCTGTGGTGGCTGGAACACCATGGCATACAGGCAGGCCTGCCGGAAGAGGCCTGGCAGCAGTTCCTGGGCCTGGTGCAGTACTGGATGGGCGACCCCGCCATGGCCCTGCACCACCTCGACAAAAGCCAGGAAGCTGGCGGCAGCCTGAGCCTGAAAACCGCTTACTACCAGGTACAGGCCTGTTGGGACCTCTACAAACCGGACGCCGCCTATCTCTCTCCTGCCCTGGAAGCTGCGGCACAGTACCTGCCAGCGGAACAAAGTTCCTGGCAGTTCTGGAAGAAGCAGCAAGCCGCGCCGCGCCCGAAGAGCGGCCACACTGAACGCGCCCGTGTAGCAGAAGCAGTCCAGGACCCGCCGGCCCCGCGCCCACTCCTCCACCAGCGCCCGCATGGCTCGCTGATCCAGGAAGAAACCCGTCTTCTGGGAGACATCCGGTCTCACCTCGAAGCG
>CAYVVK010000074.1:11768-14592 GCA_964454855.1 uncultured Phaeodactylibacter sp.
CGCCTGGCCGGCAGGGAGGTAGAGGAATGCTATTACGCCGGCCTGTTATTCATCGACCACGACGAGCTGGATAAGGCCCTGCGCTGCCTGGAACGCATCGAAGAGCAGTTCCTGCCGGCGGCCTACATGGCGATGTGGGTTTGTGAGGAAATGGTAGCGCCCAAGAAGAAAAAGCAAAAGGCAGATGCCCTGCTGGAACGCGAGGAAAGAGAACAGAAGTGGATAAAAGGCGTGTCGGCCATTACCCTTACCTTATCAAAGGAGCAAAGCACCCTTCTTCCTTTCTACGAAGCTTTCCGCTACTATGAATTGTCAGACGCCATCGAACGGCTGCATTACTATGTAGAATTTGAAGGCGGAGGCCTGGAGGTACAAAACTCCAAAGAACAGCCCCTCTTTTTTCAGCTGTGGACACTCTCTCCTGCCGACGAACAAACCATCGACGCCCTCGTGCGCGAGGACCTCAGCCTGCGCACCCGGCGGTCACTGCAGGAGGAAAAGCCGGATGCCGCCAGTTCTGATACCTGGAACGCCTTGCTGAATGAACTGGAAGCGATCGGTGAAGAAGAAAAACTAACCGCTGCTATTGCGGAAACCATAATTCAGGGCGCATACCCCGGTAAGGCGTACCTGCTGCTCACCACCCATCTGTATGCCAACGGGCAACTCCGTTCGGAAAGCAAACAGCTATTGGATTTCTACGCCTTTTTCCGTTCCGGAGAAGTGACGGAAGAAAAGGCCCGCATCCGGGAAGCCGTGCAGAGCGGGCAGCCCTTCGGCGCCGGCGGCATGGGCAGCTTTGCCAGAGGCTCGGAGCTGCCCTGGCCCACGGCCAAGCCGGCAAACGCCTACGAGGACACCCTTGAAGCGGGTGTTCTTGCCCGCCAGTTAATCCGGTACTGCGAAGGGGAAGCGGCTGTTTTTTCCTCCTTTGAACAGTTTAGGGCAGGATTTGCCGCTTTTCGGGAAGCCTTGCCCGAGGAAGAAGAGGAGTAGAAAACTTAAGCCGCTATCCCGATGCGCCAATGACCTTTCTCACCTGTACTGGTGCCCAAAGTCAGTGAAAGGACAGAGGGAATTACGGATATTACCCTGACGCAAGTTGCGGGAAAGTGCAAGCGGCCGCCAGTAAGTTCGGGCCATCACCTTTAAGCCCTAAATGGTGGACGAAAGCAAGGCACCGGAACCGAACTTCATGGCCCCCCGCTTGTTACCCATTCGAACCGAAGAACAGGAGGCATGAAAGACAGCAGCAAGCTCATCACACTCGACACCGAACAGCCCATCTGGAACCGCTTCTTCACGGTCGCCCCCCTCATTGCCGTGGGCACCAGGGAGGGCGAAGGCTATGACATGGCCCCAAAGCACATGGCCACTCCTATGGGGCAGGACAATTACTTCGGGTTTGTCTGCACGCCCCGGCATTCTACCTATCACAATATCGCGCGGGAAGGATTCTTTACCGTAAGCTTTCCCAAGCCTAACCAGGTGGTCCTGGCCAGCCTGGCCGCCTCGCCCCGGATAGGCGAATCCGGAAATGAAAAACCCATATTGGAGGGGCTTCCCTTACAGCCCGCCCCGCAGCTCGACGCCCCTTTTCTTAAAGACGGCTATCTTTACTTTGAGTGCGAACACTTTAAGACCATAGACGGCTTCGGGGATAACAGCCTGATCACGGGCCGCATCATCGGCGCCTATGTCGACGAGGGCTACCTGCGCACCTCCGACCAGGACGAGCAGGAGTTGCTTTACCGCTCTCCCCTGCTGGCCTACCTGGCCCACGGGCGCTTTGCCGCCATTCGGGAAAGCCTGGCCTTTCCCTTTCCGAAAGACTTTAAAAACTGAAGGCCATGGCAGCAGACATTCAGGCGATCCGGCAATACCTGAACCAGCACCAGCAGGATATGGAAGCTTTTCTGCGACAGCTCGTAGCACTGGAAACGCCTTCCCGGAAGCCAGAGGCTCAGGAACCTGTATTCAAGTCATTACAGGCGCGTTTGGAAAGCATGGGATATACCTGTTTGCGCATGCCCGGCCGGCAAACCGGAGGCTATCTGGTGGCCCGCCCCGCTCACCGGGACAAATGCCAGCCCCTGCAACTGCTTATCGGCCACTGTGATACGGTATGGGAGAAAGGCACCCTGGAGGAAATGCCCATCCGCCAAAAGGACGGCAAGCTCCAGGGCCCTGGTATTTTTGACATGAAGGCCGGCCTCACCCAGATGCTCTTTGCCCTGCAGGCCATAGAAGCGCTGCGCCTGCCCTTGCCGGCAACCCCTGTCTGCCTCATCAATTCCGATGAAGAGATCGGCAGCCGGGAAAGCACGCCCGCCATCCGGCGGCTGGCCAGGATCGCCGAACGGGCTTACGTGCTGGAACCCCCACTCGGCCTGGAAGGCCGGCTAAAAACTGCTCGCAAGGGGTTGGGACGGTTTACCCTTACGGTCAGAGGAAAAGCCGCACACGCCGGACTTGACCCCGGCAAGGGCGCCAGCGCCATACTCGAGCTCTCTCATCAGATACAGCGGCTGTTCGCGCTCAATGACCCGGCAAACGGCATTACCGTGAATGTGGGCATGGTGGAAGGCGGCATTTCGCCCAATGTGGTCGCCCCGATGAGCAAAGCCGTAGTAGATGTGCGGGTGCCCACAGAAGAAGATGCCGAACGCATCAGCCAGTACATACACAACCTGAAGCCGGTGGCGCCAAATATCCGGCTGGAAGTAGAAGGGCTGTTCGGCCGCCCCCCTATGGAGCGCACTCCCCGCAACCGGCAACTTTGGCGAAAAGCCCGGGAAGCCGGCCAAAAGCTGGGGCTGGAACT
>CAYVVK010000075.1:0-14550 GCA_964454855.1 uncultured Phaeodactylibacter sp.
GGTTAAGGCCGCTGACTACACAGCTACCAAGAAGATGGTTATCATCGAGTAACCACTTTGAGGTAAGAAATAAATTAAAAGGCTAGGCAGCCCTCGGGTTGCCTAGCCTTTTTTTGTTTTGGCGCAACTATTCAGCATCGTGGTGATTTGCCTCCTTAAGCAAAATTTTGCTTTAAGGTTACTTTTAACCCCATGCTGAATAGTTAAGTTTTGGCCGTCAAAAATAGCACGGAGTAAGAAAAGATATACCCCTCAGCAGGTGGTCAGTAATTCTCTCCCAGCCCCTGTTCTCCTTTGAAGTCGCTCTGGGCGAGATACAGAATAAGGATACCGGCGATGATCATCCCCAGTTTGACCAAAAAACCGAAAAGCCGCCCCAGCTCATCGATCCAGGTGAGAAAAGCCAGTTGTACGCCAACCAGGCTGAGCACGATGGAAAGGAAGCCCAGGGCCGTCAACACAAAACCGATTATGGAAAGAATTCCCTTATTCATGACTTTTGGGGATAAAACATTCAGAAAAAACGATAGTTTATGGGGGGCAAAGATATCCGTTGATAAGAAATCATTATAACTTTATGTGAACATACTAAAAAAATGTGCTAACCAGATATGATCAAATTGGTCGAATGCCCCAGGGATGCCATGCAGGGAATCAAGGAATTTATCCCGACTGAAAAGAAAGCAGCTTACATCAATCAGTTACTGAAAGCCAATTTCAGCACTATTGATTTCGGAAGTTTCGTTTCTCCGAAGGCCATTCCTCAGATGAAAGATACCGCTGAAGTATTGAAGAAGCTGGATCTTGGCGTCTCCCGGGCTCGCCTGCTGGCCATTGTGGCCAACCGCAGAGGCGCGATGGATGCCGCACAGTATGAAGAGATCAGTTTTCTGGGATATCCTTTCTCCATTTCCGAGACTTTTCAGCTGCGCAATACCAATGCCACCATAGAAGAATCACTGGCGCGGGTGGAGCAGATACAGGAGATATGCCTTTCCCATAATAAAGAACTGGTAGTGTATATCTCTATGGGATTTGGCAACCCCTACGGCGACCCCTGGAATGTGGAGATCGTGCAAAAATGGGCCGGGCGCCTGACCGATATGGGCATCCACATTCTGCAATTGTCGGATACGATCGGCGTGGCCAGCCCGGAAAGCATTCGATATTTATTCAGCAACCTCATTCCCGCCTATCCGGATACCGAATTCGGCGCTCACCTGCATACCGTTCCCCACCGTTGGAAGGAGAAGATAAAGGCGGCCTATGAGAATGGCTGTCGCCGTTTTGATGGAGCCATCAGGGGGTACGGAGGCTGCCCCATGGCAAAGGATGACCTCACCGGCAATATGCCCACCGAGAATATGCTGATGTATTTCATGGACGAAGGGGTGGAGACCGGAATTGACATGGAGGCCTTCCGCGCTGCCATGGCCATGGCCGGGGAAGTGTTTCCCGGCTGATGTCCGTTTCTGCTATTTAGCTTCATTGTTGATGATATTGTAAAGGGCATCCAGCCGGGGGGAAAGAATGATCTCCGTACGGCGGTTTTGGGCCCTTCCCGCTGCGGTTTCGTTGGAGGCCACCGGATAGAATTCCCCTCTGCCGGAGGCGGTAATGCGTTTGGGGTCAACGCCATCGGTTGTTAGTTCCTTTACTACGGAAGTGGCCCTGGCCACGCTCAGGTCCCAGTTGTAGGCGGCATCACCTTCCGAATCCGTATGGCCTTCCACCGTAATGGCGATATCCGGATTGGCCTTAAGTACCTCGGCCAGCTTATCAATAGCTTCTTTACCGGCCCGGTTGATGGTTTTGCTTCCCGAGGGGAAAAGCAGGTTCTGGCTCATGGACACATATACCTTGCCATTTTCTTCCCGGACGGACAGGTCGGTATCTGAGAAACCCAGAAGGGCCTGGCTGATCTTTTCCTGTAATGCTGACAGTTTGGCATCTTTCTCGGCAATGGCAGCTTCCAGTTCCTGTACGCGGGCTTCTCTTTCCTGCAGATCCTGGCGAAGCGCTTCCAGGTCGGCTTCTTTTTTCTCCAGGCGGGCGGCCATTTCCCGCAATTCCCGCTCCCGCTGGTCGAGTTCGAGCTGTTTGCTACTCAGCTGGGTGGTCAGTTCCTGCTTCTCTTCAGAAGTAGCTTCCAGTAACTTCTGGTTCTGCTCTAGCATGCGGCTATAGCGCTCCAGGAGGTCCTGGTTGGCCTGATTGAGTTGTTCGAAGCGCTGCCTGCTTTCCTGCAGATTGGCGCGGGCCTCTTCGAGTTGTTCTTCCACGGATTGTAGCCTGGCCTTCAGGCTGTCATTTCGCTGGTTGACGTCACTTAGCTGATCGGAGGCCTGATTGTAATCGGCCTGCAGCTGGTCGCGCTGAGCCAGTACATCCTCGTACTTCTGGTAGGAGATACAGCTGGGAAGCAGCGCAGAAAGAATCAGGGGGATCAAAAGCGATAACGTTAGTTTCATTTCGGATCGGCTTTTTTTTCTATAAAAAACAAGTTTCTAATGGTTGGCCTGAGTGGTGTGCAGGCCGGTAGTATAGGTATAACAACGAAAAAAGCCTTCCCGCACACTGTCGGGAAGGCTTTTTTTCGTGAAGCTGAGCTTGCGGAGACGATATTATTACATCATGCCCGGCATGCCACCGCCTGGCATACCTGCCATTTGGTTGTCTTCTTTTTCCGGCTTGTCACTGATGACGCACTCGGTGGTCAGTACCATTCCGGCGATGGAACCTGCATTTTCCAGGGCGATACGCGTCACCTTCGTCGGGTCGATCACTCCGGCTTTCTTGAGGTCCTCGAAAACACCGGTACGGGCGTTGTAGCCTATGCTGCCTTTTTCAGAGAACACGCGCTGGAAGACCACGGAGCCTTCTTCTCCGGCATTGTCTGCGATGATGCGCAGCGGAGCTTCCAGAGCTTTTCTGACGATCTGAATGCCAATTTTCTGGTCTTCGTTCTCGCCTTTGAGGTCATCCAGTGCACTCATGGCACGGACGAAAGCTACGCCACCGCCAGCGACAATGCCTTCTTCTACGGCAGCGCGGGTAGCGTGCAGGGCGTCATCCACGCGGTCTTTCTTTTCTTTCATTTCTACTTCAGAAGCAGCGCCTACGTAGAGAACTGCTACCCCACCGGACAATTTGGCCAGGCGTTCCTGCAGCTTTTCGCGGTCATAATCGGAGGTCGTGGATTCGACCTGGGCTTTGATCTGGTTGATCCTGGCTTCGATATCAGTTTCGGCGCCGTTGCCGTTCACGATGGTCGTATTGTCTTTATCGACGCTGATCTTTTCGGCCCGGCCGAGCTGGTCCAGGGTGACATTCTCGAGTTTGTAGCCTTTTTCTTCGCTGATGACGGTACCACCGGTAAGTACGGCGATGTCTTCCAGCATGGCTTTGCGGCGGTCGCCAAAGCCCGGAGCTTTTACCGCAACGACCTTGAGCTGGGCGCGCAGGCGGTTGACGACGAGTACGCCGAGAGCCTGGCTTTCGATGTCTTCGGAGATGATCAGCAGCGGCCGGCCGGCCTGTACGACTCTTTCGAGGATAGGCACGATGTCCTGCATGTTGGCGATCTTCTTGTCATGGATGAGGATGAAAGGGTCTTCATACTCGACCACCATATTTTCGGTGTCGGTCACAAAATAGGGAGAGAGGTAGCCGCGGTCGAACTGCATACCCAGTACTTCGTCGACGTAAGTGTCCGTGCCTTTGGCTTCTTCCACTGTGATCACGCCGTCTTTGCTCACCCGCTTCATAGCGTCGGCGATGAGCGTGCCGATCTCTTCGTCATTATTGGCGGAAATAGACCCTACCTGCTTGATCTTTTCAAAGTCGTCGCCGACGACTTCGGATTGTTTTTTCAGGTCTTGAATGACAGCCTGTACGGCTTTGTCGATACCCCGCTTCAGGTCCATGGGGTTGGCGCCGGCGGTTACGTTTTTCAGGCCGGCATTGATCATGGCCTGGGCCAGTACGGTAGCGGTAGTGGTGCCATCACCGGCGATATCGGCGGTTTTGGAAGCCACTTCCTTGACCATCTGGGCGCCCATGTTCTCCACGGGGTCTTCCAGTTCGATCTCTTTGGCGACGGTAACGCCATCTTTGGTGATTTGCGGGGCGCCGAAACTCTTTTGAATGACGACATTGCGCCCCTTGGGGCCAAGAGTTACTTTTACGGCATTGGCCAGCGCATCGACCCCTGTGCGCAGTCTTTCTCTTGCGTTTCTATCAAAGCTAATTTCTTTAGCCATGTTAGGTTGGATTTTTTTGTTTTGGAAAAAGTTTACTTAGTGGAGAGCAGGATGTGGGGATCCTTTACTCATCGCCTTCGAGGATCACGAGGATATCATCCTCGCGCATGATCAGGTAATCCTCTCCTTTGTAGTTCAGTTCCTGGCCAGCGTATTTGCCATAGAGTACAATATCGCCGGCTTTCACGGTCATTTTGTTATCATCTTTGCCCGGGCCCACCGCCACGATGGAGCCGCGCTGCGGTTTTTCCTTGGCGGTGTCGGGGATGATGATCCCACCTTTGGTTTTTTCTTCGGCCGGAGCAGGCTTGACAACTACTCTGTCATTGATGGGCTTCATAGTTAAGAGCTTTAAAGATTCGGTTTTATTAATCAAATATATTGTTCCTTCCTCTTAGTGGTGATTAAGGGGATACTCAACCACTATCATAGGTTATGCCAAAATAAAAATCATGACATTTTTGCAGGTTTCCCGTCATTCGCCGGCCTGTCAGCAGTTGGGAGGGTGGCGGCTTGACAAAATGGCAACCACCTCTGTTCGTTTTCCTGCCTTTATGAGATTGGCGGCCGCTGGATGAGGGCGGCAAGCGGACAAAAAAAAAGGGGTGGAGGATCGATCTCCACCCCTTTTTTATCCGGGCCGGGAGTGTATTTACTGAGACATCAGCGGGTCAACAGCTTCGCCGCCGCCGCCGACCATGAGGGTTGTCACTATGCAGAGCAAAAAGAGGATAGCGGCCAGGTACCAGGTCGCTTTCTCGATGAAATCTGTAGACTTGGCTGCTCCGAACATCTGGTTGGCCTGCGAACCACCGAATGTAGAATCAACGCCTCCTCCCTTTGGATTCTGGATCAGCACGGCGCCCATCAGCAACACACAAATGAGGGCGGTCAACACAGTCATTGCAGTCAACATATTTTATTCGCTTTTAAGGTTTTTAATTTTCTCCGCAAAGTAATCACTTTTTTCGGGAAAAACCAACATTAAGCGGCGGTACATTTCTTCAGCCTGGAGAGAAGAGCCCTGGGCGGCCAGCAGTTGAGCGAGTGTTTCGGAGGCGACCTCTTCGTTTTCGGTGATACTGCGCAGGGCGAGGCGAGGGATCCGGGCATCGCCTTTTTTCTTCTTGTGTTTCTTTTTGCGGGCACGGCGCGCTTCTTCAAGTTTTCTGGATTCCATGAGTTCGTCCAGGCGGATCTGTACGGTTGGTGACTGGAACTGTTCTACCCAGCTGGTGAAAGAGTTTTTGGGTTGTGGTTTTGCATTCCCGGAGGGGGCAGCGGCTGTTTTCAGCACCGGCGGGCTGTATCTGCTTTTTCTGGCTGGCCGGTTGAGGGCAGCCAGTTCGGGGCTGGGAAGCTGGAAAGCCTTTCGCTCAGGGGCGGGGGGAGGAACGGCCGGCATGTCAGCGAGCAGGGCAGCCAGGGTGCACATAGCCTGTATGAGTTCTTCATCGGCAACAAAAGCGCGTGAGGCAGCAGATGCGGAGGGGGCCTCCTGGCTGGCCAGAGAATCCGCAGGAGGGGCGGAGAGAGGTTTTTCCGTTTCCCATGCAGCACTTTCGGCATCGATATAGAGTGAGGCGTTTTCATCTTCTTCTTCCTCCTCCTCGGCGGTGGTGTCCGGCCGGGAATCCGGGCTATGCATTTCGCTCTGTTGTGCTATGGGGGCTTCCTCCTCTTCCACTCCGGGGGAAGCTTCGATGGGAAGTTCTTCCCGGCCGAGGGTTTTCAGGCTTTTCAGTTCCAGGTATTCTTCTTCCAGCAGGAAACCCTCGCTTTCCCGGCTTTCCATTTGCCCGTTTTTGACGAGCTGGTAGAGAAGCGCCCGGTCCACGCTGTATACGGCGGTTTTTTCCAGGTTCTTCTTCCAGTCCTGCATATCCTCCATAAAGCTTTTTTGCAGCATCAGCAAGTGGAGGTTCTGACAATAGGGGTACTGAAGAGAAAGGCTTTTGAGCTCCTGATAGGAGACCTGATAAAGCAGGGAAGGGTCCCTGAGATAGCGGGTGAAGTTATCGGCATTCATATCCTGCTGCACGTTTTACGGTGAAAGCGATTTTGGCAAAAAGCACCATAATATAATGATAATTGGCAAACAAGTCAAAGATTGTTTACGCAGGAAGGCGGTAAGAGTTACAGCGCCGGTATCAGCCCTGTGCTTTTTGCAGCAAAAAGTCTTTCAGTTTGGCGATAGCCTTACCGCGGTGGCTGATGGCATTTTTCTCCTGGGCAGACATCTGTGCGAAGGTGCGGTTATAGCCTTCGGGCATAAAGACGGGGTCGTAGCCGAAGCCCTGCCTGCCTTTTTTATGATGGATGATGTGCCCTTCCACCACTCCTTCGAAAGTGTGTTCTTCGCCATCGAGGATCAGGGCGATCACGGTGCGAAAGCGGGCGGACCTGTCCTCGTGCTCCCGAAGATTGTTCAACAGCAGGCCCATATTGGCCTCGGAGTCGCGCGCCGGGCCGGCATAGCGGGCGGAGTACACTCCCGGTGCTCCGCCGAGGGCATCGACTTCCAGGCCGGAGTCTTCGGAGAAGCAGTCTGCCTTGTAGTTCTCACGTACATAGCGGGCTTTCTCCAGGGCATTGCCTTTTATGGTGGGCCGGGTTTCCGGCAGTTCTTCCCCGCAGCCTATATCATCGAGGCTAAGGATCTCAAAGGCCCCTTCCAGGGCAGCTTCTACTTCTTCTACTTTGTGGTTGTTTCTGGTGGCAAATACAATAGATGGCATGGTCTGTTTACTCGGTTTCAGGCTTTAAAAATAATTGTTGGAGGGCTTTCCATAGGGCGCCTGCCTTTTTTTTGCCGCCCTCTTGCCGTTCTTTGGATATTTCGGAAAGGCTGTGGGCGCGCAGATAATATACGCCGTTGTGATAGGCCGCCTGGTAAAAAGGAAGCGACAGGTGGAGCCCCAGTTGCCGGGGCTCTACTCCGAAAAGCAAGGTATATTCAATAGTGTACTTGTGGTGGAGGTTGGAAAAACTAATGTTTTCTGGCATTGTTAAATGTAATAGAAGAACATCTTTTTCCATATCCAGGTTTACAGCAGAAAGTATTTTCCCGAAAAACGCTGTAATTTCCTTGCTCGGTTCGCGCTCATCAAGAACGGCCAGAATATGCCTGGCGTTCTGGCCGTTCAGGCGCCCAGCCAGTTGTTTCTCATCCGAGGCGGGAAATAAATAGAAGTCAAAAAAATTGGAATTCAAAATATTACAGCTTGGGTAATGTTATTTTTAAAATTTTATTCGGATTACTTTCTAAAAACTTTACAAAAATAGAATTTTTATACAAAAGTGGTTAAATTTACACTAAAATCTTACCTATGAAGCACGACATAAAGATAACAAAGGCCAAAGAATCCCGGCTCTCTGAGGTGGACTTTGATGATATTCCTTTTGGCCGCGTATTCTCCGACCACATGTTCGTGGCGGATTACAAGGACGGCAAATGGCAAAATCCACGCATCGAGCCTTTCGGGCGTTTTACCATCCATCCGGCAGCTATGGCTTTGCATTATGGCCAGGCGATCTTCGAAGGTATGAAAGCCTCCAAGAACGTAGACGGTAAGGCTCTGTTTTTCCGCCCGGAAATGCACGCCAAACGCCTGAATAATTCCGCCCGCCGCATGTGCATGCCGGAAGTACCGGAGGATCTCTTCCTGGAAGCCCTGCACCTGCTGACCGGCCTGGACAGCGACTGGATACCGCCGCAGGAAGGCAGTGCACTTTACATCCGCCCCTATATGTTCGCCAACGATGAATTCATAGGTGTTAAACCATCGGACACCTATAGGTTTATCATCTTTACCGGCCCGGTGGGGCCCTATTACCCCAAACCGGTAAGCCTTATTGCCGAGCAAACCTATGTGCGCTGCGCGGTAGAAGGCGGCACCGGAGAGGCCAAGGTGGCCGGCAACTACGCCGCTTCCCTCTTACCTGCCAGGATCGCCAATAAGAAGGGCTACGACCAGGTGATGTGGCTGGATTCCAAGGAGTTTAAATACGTGCAGGAAGTCGGTACCATGAACATCTTCTTCGTCATAGACGGGGTTGTGGTCACGCCGGAACTCGATGGCGGCATTCTGCCTGGCATTACCCGCGACAGTATCCTGACCATTTTCAGAGAACGCGGTTTCAAGGTAGAGGAAAGGCGCATCTCTATAGACGAAGTCGCTCAGGCCTATAAAGACGGCAAACTGGAAGAGGTATTCGGCTCCGGCACTGCAGCGGTAGTGGCGCACGTATCGGAGATCGCCTACGGCGACATGGTCATGAAACTGCCGCCCGTAGAAAAGCGGAAACTGGGAGAAATGGCCAAAAGAGAGATCAACGGCCTGCGCTCGGGCAAGATAGAAGATACGCATGGCTGGATCGTCGAGGTTAGATACCAGGAGACGGTAAACGCCTGAAAATGAAAGCCATCAGCCCGGGAAAAGCTACTCCTGAGGGGGTAGCTTTTTTTTTATGCCGGAGAGCTCATCCACCAAATAAAAAGCAAAATAATATTTGGGGATATTAAAAAATTGAGCGACTTTAGCCTTTCGAAAAAAAGCCCTCAGGCTTGAAAATCAGAAGAAAAATCAATGGCGAAAAAGACTTTTTTGGCAATTTCTTTGCTGCTCTGCTCTTCCCTCTTGTTCGGGCAAGGTGAGGGCACCGACTTCATGCGAAGCACCGGCAAGATCTACGTCGTGGTCGCCGTTATTATTGCCATATTTATCGGCATTGTGCTCTTCCTGGCCTATCTGGACAGAAAGCTAACCAATTTAGAGAACCAAATAAAAGATGATGATTGATCTCGAACCAAAGTCGCAAACCAGCTTTTATCAAAGCGTCCAAAACTACTTTGACAAAGCGGCTCGGCATACCGGCCTGCATCAGGGGCTGTTGGAGCAAATAAAAGTTTGTAATGCCGTATACCAGGTTCACTTTCCCGTGAGGATCGGAAATGAATACCGGGTCATTGAGGCCTATCGCGTTCAGCACAGCCACCACCGTACTCCTACCAAAGGCGGTATCCGTTTCAGCAACCACGTCAACCAGGAGGAAGTGATGGCCCTGGCCATGCTCATGACCTACAAATGCGCCATCGTGGATGTGCCCTTCGGCGGCGCCAAGGGAGGAGTGAAGATCAACCCCTGGGAGTACACGCCCTCGCAGATCGAAAAGATCACGCGCCGGTATACTTCGGAGTTGATCCGGCGGAACATGATCGGCCCATCGGTCGACGTGCCCGCTCCGGATTACGGTACCGGCTCCCGGGAAATGGCATGGATCTATGACACCTACCGCACCTTCAATGCCGATGAGATCGACGCCGCCGGCTGCGTAACCGGTAAGCCGGTCAACCAAAGCGGTATTCGCGGCCGTACGGAAGCCACGGGCCGGGGCGTATTCTACGGTATCCGGGAGGCCTGCAACCAGGAGGAAGACATGAAAAAGCTGGGCCTGGACACCGGTATTGCCGGAAAACGCATAGTGGTGCAGGGGCTGGGTAATGTAGGCTCGTACACGGCCATCATCTCTCAGGATGAGGGCGATGCCAAAATCGTTGGAGTAGGAGAAGTCGAAGGGGCTGTATACAATGAAAAGGGCATGGACATCCACGACCTGCTCAAGTTCCGCAAAGAAACGGGTTCCATTCTCGGATACCCCGGCGCCAAGAGCATCGACAAGGAAGACCGCCGGGCGGTACTGGAGTTCGAATGTGATATTCTGGTGCCGGCTGCCCTGGAAAACCAGATCACCACGGAGAATGCGCACAAGATCAAGGCCAAGATCATCGCCGAAGCAGCCAACGGCCCGATCACTTCCAGGGCGGAGGAGATCCTGCTCAAAGCCGGTAAAATGATCATCCCGGATGTTTACCTCAATGCCGGTGGCGTGACGGTTTCTTATTTCGAGTGGTTGAAGAATCTTTCCCACATGCGTTTCGGGCGTATGGAAAAGCGCTTTAATCAGCAGACCTACCAGAGCATGGTCGACCTCGTGGAACGCCTTACCGGGCACACCATCAGCGAACGGGAAAGGCAGATCGTCGCTCGTGGCGCCGAAGAGATCGACCTGGTGCGCTCCGGCCTGGAAGAGACCATGATCAACTCCTACCTGCAGATCCGTGAGGTGATGAAACGCAAGCGAAAGGTGGATGACCTGCGTACCGCCGCTTTCGTCAATGCCATTAACAAAATAAGCAGTGACTACCTGGCTTTAGGTATTTTCCCCTAAACCAGGCAGGCAAAGCAGAATCCGGGCTGGCAATCAGCGGTTTTTTTTCCCGGTTTCCGGTCCGGCCCTCGCTCAGGATTCAAAATTATGTTGTAAAAAATTTCGAAAAATAGCTGGCTGATAAAATTTAGATGGGTTTAAATGCATTATCATTTGTATTTTGTTCTTTTAGTCAATATCTTACAGCGGTTTTTCATTGTGTAAAAGCATAACAAAACGGACAATGCCCGAAAAATTAGACAAAATCGATCTTAAGATCCTCAAAATCCTACAGGAGAACAGCAAAATCACCAACCTCGACCTTTCCAAACGCATCGGCCTTTCGCCGGCGCCAACTCTGGAACGTGTCAAGAAACTGGAAAACGCCACCGTCATCGAAAGCTACCACGCGAAAGTCAATCCTCAGTCCATAGGCCTGAATGTCAAGACTTTTGTGCTTGTCTCTCTGGCCTGGCAGAAAGAAAATGCCCTGAACCATTTTCTGGAAAAGATCAAGGAGATCGAAGAAATTACGGAATGCTATATCATCACAGGGGAGGCTGACTTTCTCATTAAGATCGTCTGCAAGGACATTCCTACTTACGAACAATTGTTATTCAAAACCCTCTCCCAGATCGATGAGATAGAAAGGCTCAAAACACTGATGACCCTCTCGACGGTCAAAGATTCGAAGGTGCTGCCTTACCGCTACGAATAGGGAAGGAGACAAAACTTTTACCGGTAGCCGCTGTAAGTATACTGTACAGCGGCTTTATGCTTTATATGAGGGACAGCAAGAAAACCTTACTGTGGCAATTTGAAAAGGAGGAAGCTCCGGGCCCATCCTACCTTTTCGGGACCATGCACGTGCAAGACCAGCGTGCTTTCACTTTCAAAGAACAGGCCTATCAGAAAATCGAGGCCTGCGAAATGATGGCGCTGGAGTTCGACCTGGGGGAAGTACCGGTGGGCGCCAACCCTGCCCTCATACAGTTGCCGAAGGGCCTCACCCTGGATCAACTCATTCCGGAAAAGAAATTCGCCAAGATCAGAAAGATGTTTCTCAAAACCGCCGGAGTAGATATCCTTCCCCTCCGGCGGTTTTCCCCTATGGTGGTTTCCAATATGATCAACGAAACCATCCTTTCCCGTGACATGCCCATGTCTCTGGATGAACACCTCTGGCAGTACGCCAAAGCAGCCGGCAAGCCCGTCACGGGTATCGAGACTTACCAGGAACAGCTCGAGATCCTGCAGCGCATTCCTCTGGAATATCAGGTGCAGGCTCTTATTTGGATGGGCCAGAATATCAGCCGCCATCGCCGGCAACTGCGGCGCATGGCCGAAATTTATGAGAGCGGGGATATTTTTCAGCTTTATCGTTCGGCCAAGCGGAGTGCCTCCGGCCTTCGGCAGTTGCTGCTCTACCGGCGTAATGAGATCATGGCGGAACGCATCGCCGGCCTGGCTTCTCAACAAGCGGTGTTTTGCGCGATCGGCGCCGGCCATCTGGCGGGAGGTAAAGGAGTGTTGCGCCTGTTGAAGCAGAGGGGATTCCGGCTGAAACCTCTAGGGAATGAGGGGTGAAGAAAGGAATGAGCCTATCTTAACAATTTTCATTAAGCAATTTGGCGGGAATGGTGTTATAAGGGGCATAACGAAAAGATATGAAGTATACGTTTATCCCCCTTTTCTCTCTGATGTTCCTTTTTTCCCTGCAGGCACAGGAAAAATATACCCTCAGCGGATACGTCAGGGATGCAGGTGCCGGCGAAACCCTGGTTGGCGCTAATATTATTGTGGTGGAAGGAGGAGGAAGTGCAGGCACTGTCACCAACGCCTATGGGTTTTACTCGCTCAGCCTGCCCGAAGGCGAATACGAGATACAGGTTTCTTATCTGGGCTATCAGCCCCGCACTTTTTCTGTGGCGCTTCGGCAGGAAACCCGGCTCAATATCGAGCTGAAAGAAGAGCGCATTGCCCTTCAGGAAGTGGTGGTCACCGCCCGGGAAGAAGATCAGAATGTAAAGAGCACGGATATGGGCACCATAGGGCTGAAGATGGACAATGTGAAGAATCTGCCCGCACTGATGGGAGAGGTGGATGTGCTCAAGGCCATTCAACTGTTGCCGGGGGTGCTGTCGGCGGGAGAGGGGACTTCCGGCTTTTACGTGCGGGGAGGCGGGCCCGACCAGAACCTGGTGTTGCTCGATGAGGCAGTGGTATATAATTCGGGCCACCTTCTGGGTTTCTTTTCCGTTTTCAATGCCGATGCCATCAAAAATACCACCCTTATAAAAGGCGGGATGCCGGCCAACTACGGCGGCCGCCTGTCTTCGGTAGTAGACATACAAATGAAAGAAGGCAACAACCGCTTCTACAGTGTAGAGGGCGGCATTGGGGCTATCGCTTCCCGCCTGGCCATTCAGGGGCCGCTGGTGCGGGGAAAGAGCTCCTTTATGGTCTCTGCCCGCCGTACCTATGCCCTGGACCTGGCGCAACCTTTTCTGAAAGGCACCAACTTTGAGGGCACCAACTACTACTTCTACGACCTGAACGCCAAGTTGAATTACCAGTTCAGCGACAAAGACCATCTCTTTTTCAGCACTTACTTCGGCAGGGACGTGTTGCAATTTCGCAGCCCGCTGCGGGACCTGTATTTTGACCTTCCCTATGGCAATGCCACAGCCACCCTGCGGTGGAACCATCTTTTCAGCGATAAGCTTTTTATGAACGTCTCCGCCATATACAACGATTATGAATTCGAGTTTGACGGAGGGCAGAGCGAATTTCAGTTCAGGCTGTTTTCCGGGATCCGGGATTACAACACCAAGGCCGAATTCGATTTTTTTCCCAGCCCTGCCCATCAGCTCAAATTCGGCCTAAACCACACCTATCACAAGCTGACGCCCAATGTCGCCACCGCTACCAATGGGGAACAGATGTTTTCCAACGAGTCGGCCCCGAGCTTTGCCCACGAATCAGCTGCCTACCTGCAGGATGAGTTCAAACTCGGCGGCAGGCTGAGTGTCAATGCCGGCCTGCGCCTGTCGGCCTTTACGCAGCTAGGGCCCTATGTGTCCAAACTGGATTCCACCGCATATGAGCAGGGAGAGCCGGCCACTACTTATTTCGGCCTGGAGCCGCGTATCAGCACCACCTTGAACATCAACAGCCGCTCTTCCCTTAAAGCGGGTTTTACACTGGCCAACCAGTATCTGCACCTGGTGAGCAATTCCACCAGCACACTGCCTGCCGATGTATGGGTGCCCAGTTCGGAGCTCATCAAACCGCAGATCGGCCTGCAATACGCCATCGGTTACTTCCGTAACTTCGACGACAATAAATTTGAATCCTCTGTGGAGTTGTATTACAAGAGCCTGCTGAACCAGATCGACTACCGGGAGAACTACGTAGACAATGCGGCCAATGACCTGGAAGCGGAGTTTGTCTTCGGCCAGGGCAGGGCCTACGGTATGGAACTGTTCCTGCAGAAACGCAAGGGCCAGCTCACCGGCTGGCTGGGCTATACGCTTTCCCGCACCGAACGCACCTTTCCAGATATCAACGATGGTAATACCTTTCCGGCCGTATACGACCGCCGACACGATCTTTCCATTGTGGGCAACTATCAGCTGGGGGACAAATGGGAGTTCGGCGGCGCCTTCGTCTTCGGTTCCGGCAATGCTTATACTCCTGTGCAAAGCCTTTACTTCATCGACCGCTTCCCCGTTACCCAGTACGGCCCCCGCAACAGCGCCCGGCTGCAGGATTATCACCGGCTGGACTTCTCCGCTACCTATACGCCCCGGCCGGAGGCGAGAAAGCAGTTTACTTCCAGCTGGACTTTCTCCGTTTACAATGCCTACAGTCGCCAGAACCCCTTTTTCATCTACTACGAATTCCAGTCGGACCCGGAAGCCGGCACGGCGGAAGCGAATGCCTACAAGGTTTCCTTATTTCCCGTCATTCCCTCTGTGACCTGGAATTTCAGCTGGGAAGGGAGTGGCGGTTTGCAGTAGGCAGTTTGCGGTATGCCCCCAGTCTCCCAGTCCCCCAGTCTCCCAGTCTCCCAGTC
>CAYVVK010000076.1:0-14461 GCA_964454855.1 uncultured Phaeodactylibacter sp.
TGCTCTTGGTTCCCGGTTTTAAACCCTAACTTGTCCAACCTTAGACGGGTAGCCCAGGCCATATTAACAACACTGATTGCCAGCGCTAAAGGAGAGCCGTTTGAAAAATGGAAAGACGACCTTTTCCTTTTTTTAAGCGAAAACTTGGTGTTTGATCAAATTAAAGGCCCCGGAGAAAAGGCCGCAACGGTTGCCCTTTGGGAATTTCACAAAACGCTGAACGAAGGTTTAGATGAGGAATTTATTGCAAAAGCAACAGCGAATTGCTTTCTGAGATTGAATAAAGGGTATAAAAAGAAGCTTTCGGTTCGCAAGGCATATTATGGTAGCCCCAAGGCAACATTTTCTCCAGAGATTGGATTCATATTTTCAGAAAAAGTTACTGAAAATATGATTACTTCTAAGGAGTCCGCCTTTAGTTATGATAATTGGAAACCCCTATTTTTTCGACTGAACTATATGTTACTTGACGACCCTCGGGTAAAAAAAATCCCCATGATGTTTAACCTCTCTGCTCATGTAGCCCAGTCTCCCTTGAATTATGACCTAGATGGCCAGAATATTTTCTCTCCTGGAAAAGCCAGGGCGTACAGATATTTTGGAGCCGGAGCTAAATTTGGCATTCATTTAGGTGCGCCAAAATTTGGCATCCAATTTGCCCTTGGCACAGGTTTCAGAACGTCATTTGGCGCTGATTATTTATACAACCCATCTGAGGGCATTGGAGCTACAGCAAAGAAAACAGGTTCTTATAAATATAACGCGACAAGAGGTTTTTTAGAGTACTACACGGCAGTTCACTTAAAATACTTTATCATTACCGGCAGGCTTTTTGGTTCTTTGCCTAAGAAAGACAATCCGGGAGGAGTAACTTATGAGCAGAGTAGTGTTGAATTAGGGGTTGCAATTCCGATCTTTCGAAAATATAGATGGGAGTGAATCATCCACTTAAGAAACACGATGAAAACAAAGCTGATAATACTTAACTTGATCATTCTTCCCATTCTTTTTGTTGCTCATGAAAATAAGGTTATTGACTATTCTGATGGCTTAGATAACGATGGAGGCGGGCGAGACAATTGCTTCGAGGCCCCCTTAATTCTGACTGGGCAAAATCAGATTGGCAATATAGATAGCCTTTGGGAAGTATCCGATGTTTTTTCTGTCAGTCCTGTTGAAATACCAGTTTCAGGTTTACCGGTACCTGATGCTTCATCCATTGCCTGGAATTCTGCTGTAGTTATTGCCAGGTGTGCTTCCACCTGGGTTAACCCTCAAACATTTCCAAGCCCAGCAAACCAGGCCAATTGGATAACCCATTCAGGCAACCAGGGGTGCGTGACAGGGTCAACCTCCTATTCGCACTACTATTACAGAACCAGGTTTTCGTTTCCCTGTAGTTGTATTGAAGAAGCTGTTCCTATAGATTCTTCCTACATTATTGCTCTGGATGTATATGCTGATAACCTTGTTTTAGCGGTGTACGTCAATGGGGAACTACAGAATATTCCTACATTGCCCGGCGGAAATTTTCTAAGTGGAGGCCAAGTCCAAGTCGAATTAAACGGGCCATGGCAACCCGGCGAAAATACAATTACCTTTCTAATTCGGAACAATCCAGGTAGCCAGTTTGCCAACCCACAAGGTTTTTTAGCAGTGCTGAGCCCAGATGCCGACAGTGATGGTGACGGAGTCAATGACCATCTTGATCTATGCATGTGTGGTAGCCACTCCATTGTTGACACTTCTTTTGTTTATTTGGCCTCCTGCAATCCGATGGATACGGGAATCGTCGTCAATTCCTTTTTGACTGGATATGGTTGTGACAGCACGATTGTGGTAGAAACGAGCCATCTTCCGCTGGACACTGCTTTTGTGTCTGGCACCACCTGTGATATTACTCATGTAGGCACATATTGCCAGGTAGAAACATCGGCAGCAGGCTGTGACTCTGTCATTTGCCAGGTGGTCACTTTGATCCCACCGATAGACACTACCTTCCTTACGGGCACCACCTGTGATCCATTTTCTACCGGTACTTTTTGTCAAAACTTAACTGCTGTCAACGGCTGTGATTCTATAGTTTGCGATATCATCACCTTTATGGCATTTGATACTACCTATCTCATGAACATAAGCTGTGATCCTGTCCAGCCTGATACATCTTACCAGACGTTGCCCAACGAGTTCGGTTGTGATAGCATAATCGCCACAGTTTGGGTGTTCGAGTCTTTGGATACAGTGTTCTTACCTGATCTTGCAGTATGCGAAGGGAGTCCACTCTCAGTCTTTAATACAGAAGTGCTGGCGGATACCTTTTTATGTCAGGTACTGAATACCACCCAGGGATGCGATTCGACCATTTGCGTACAAGTCGACTTTCTTCCCCTCGACACTACTTACCAGGTGTTGAGCACGTGCGATTCTGCCTTGGTGGGGATGACGATAGAAACATTCACCAATCTTAACGGCTGTGACAGTATCGTGATTACGGATCAAATATTCTCTTCACTGGATACTTTTTTTCTTCCCGACATCTTGCTATGTGAAGGAGAATCGGCCATAGTTTTTGGCACCGTAGTTGATGCCTCTGGGCAATTCTGTAAAATGAATTCAACTGTATCAGGTTGTGATTCGCTAACCTGTCAGGATGTTAAGGTACGAGCTTTACCCATTGTAACAGTTGACCCACAGCAAAGCTATATGTCATTAGGTGAACAAGTCATGTTGAATGTAAGTATCATCCAGGGAAGTATTTCGCAGGTCAGTTGGTTTCCTGGGAATGGTTTGGATTGTGACAATTGCCTCTCTGTCATGGCTTCGCCAGAGGAAACCACTAATTATCAAATTACAATTATTGATACTTCAGGCTGTTTAGTATCCCTTAGCGCAAGGGTAGAAGTCAAGGATAACGTTTTTCGGCTATTCCTTCCCAATGTGTTTTCGCCCAATAAGGACGGAATAAATGATCGTTTTACCATTTTTGCAAACGCCGAAGTAGAGGTGATAAAAAGTTTACGCATTTTTGATCGCTGGGGATCAAACGTATTTGATGGGAGCGACCTTGAGCCTGGAGAGGTTTCCATGGGATGGGATGGGATGCATCGGGGGGAAGAGGCAAAGATTGGTGTGTATGTCTTTTTTGCAGAATTGGTATTAACTAATGGAAAAACCAAATTGGTGAAGGGGGAAGTATTGTTAACAAGATAGCAATGATATTGGCATAATCATTATACTCGACGGAAATAAGTTTTGTGCCAACGTAAAATGCTTCCTCACACCAAAACAAAAAGCCGCCCGTAGCCGAAGCCCGAGCGGCCGCAATTCAGAATCATACTTTACTATAATAACATCTTGTCCGCCAGGAATGGTTGACCCCGCCCTGGCCAAATTTCGGCAGGGCGGGGCCAGCCATACATTCAACTACGCCCTCGGCACATCCTTCTTATTCTCCGGTAGTTTCTCAAAGTGCTCCGCTCCATCCACGTCGATGTTCAGGTCGTTGAGGTCGCTGAACTTCAGCAGGCCTTCGAGGCTGAGCAGGACGAACTCGTCGGCGCCGTTGACCAGCAGCAGCACATCGGTGATGGTATCGCCTTTTTCGCGGATGTAGAAGCCGATGTCCTGGCGGCCTTCGCGCACTTTGAACAGCTCCTCGAAGGAACTCTGATGGATGTTCTTAATGAGCCGGCGGTACTCCTGCGGGCTGACGAGATTGCCCTCCTCCATCACCAGTACGCGCAGGTAGGTGATCTTCTCGAGGAGCTTTTTGGCCTGCTCATCGTCGGCGAAGTTGGAGGCGATCTCCAGCAGCCAGCCTTGCAGCTTCACGTCGGTGGCGTTCTCATACTGTTTGTAGTGGTCGTAAAACTGTTCGATGGCTTTGGGCTGGCCGAAGGCAAAGAGCGGCCCCAGGGCCAGCAGGGCTGACAGTATTAAGGTTTTCATGTTGTATTGTTGTTTTTTTTGGACAAACCGCCGGGTAAGCAGCTTGTTTGGTGATTGCTTACAAGAGAGGTTGGTTGATACCTTAATGAACGAATGAACGAATGCACCCACCTTCGCTCTGCGAGCTTCGGCGGACGAGGCGAAAACAAGAACTGGATTAAACCTGCGGGATCTTTTTAGCAATGATCTCCTCCTCCGCTTCCGCGGGCGGCTCGGGCGCTTCCGTTTCCGGCGCCTTATCTTTGTCCATCACGGCCTCGATCAGCTCATTGAGGCCGTCGTAGGTGATCCTGGTCTTGATGTCGAAGTAAACGAACTCGTCTTCTTCGCTGACCATCAGGACGAGGTTGTTGAGCTTGTCTTTTTTCTCTCTGGCCAGCAGGTGGACGGCGGTGCCGTCATCGCTGCGAACGAAAAGCAGGTCGTTGTATCCGTTGGCGCGGATGTGGTTCACGAAGGTATTGATCTCCCCGGCGGCGATCGGGTTGTAGCCTTCCGCAACCATCAGGCGTATCTTTTTGATCTTCTTGGCCATCTTCAGGCCGGCTCTGGCCTGTTCGTCGTGGACGAAGCCGCGGGCGATGCCGCCGCCCATCCACATCAGCCAGCCGGGCACTTTGAAGTTCGTTACGCCTTCTTTGTGTTTGTGGGCGTGGTAGAACTGCGCCGTGGTTTTCGGCGAGTTGCAGGAAGAAAGGCTGAGGGTAAAAGCCGCGAGGAGAATCAAAATGAAACGCATGACAGAAAAATTTTGGGTTCAGGATAAGGCAAATTTACTGCTTTTGGGTCTTTCCCGCATCATCATCGCCCTCATCATCTTCAAATTCATTGATGAGTTTGGACACCTTGTCCAGGTCGATGATGCCGACGAAGCTCATGAGGACGAATTCTTCGCCTCCGCCTACGAGCAGCAGCAGTTCATTGATGGTCTTGTTGCCGTCGTCCTTGATCAGGAAGTCGACGTTCTCTTCGCCCTTGTTGCGGACGGTCATCAGCACTTCGTATTCCTTGGTGTCGATCTTGCTTTTGGCCTCTTTGTAGAAGCCGGCGGCATTTTCTTCAGCCACCAGGATGCGGATGCCTTCCAGGTCCTTGGCCAGTTCCATAATAGCGGCGGCCTCTTTGTCGTCCATATCCATTTCGATATCCAGCTTGCCGAACATATTCAGCAGTTTGGAACTGATGTACACTACGGTGAAGCGCTCGTCTTCCACATATTGCTGGAAGTATTTGTCGATGGCGCTGACCGGGCCGGCCTGCTGCGCCTGGGCAAAGGAGACGATGCCCAGTAGTAATGCGGTTACAATGATTTTTACATTTTTCATGCTTACAGGTTTTTAATGATTGAGTTGTTGAGTGAGTGATTGAGTGATTGAGTGATTGAATGATTGCCTTCCCACTTCCGCCTTCCCACTTCCGCCTTCCCACTTCCCACTTCCCCTCACTTCTTCTTAAAATACCTCCCCACCTCTTTGAGGTTGTTCATCTCATGGGCGGCGGTGGAAGCGCCCCGGTTGAGCTCACTAGAGGCCTTTAACAGGGCGGTGCTGGTGAGCTTGAAGGCGTCTTTGGGGTCGGTCACCTCGTACTTCGACCAGTCGATGGCGGCAGCTTGCTGCGGCTCGTCCTGCGGAGCCGGGAAGTAGGCCCACCACAGGCCCAGGCCGAGGATGACGGCCGCGGCGATGCGCAGGGCCCAGAAGCGCAGGCTGACGGTTTTGGCTTCCGGTTTTTCCTCCAGTTGGGCCAGTAGTTTCTCGTCGAAGCTATCGTCCAGCCGGGTTTCCCGCTCTTCGCTGAAGTGGCGGAACAGGGGCTGGTAGGGCTGCAGGGCCGACGGCACGTCTTCGCGCAGGAAGAACTCCCGCAGGCGGGCCTCTTCCCGGAGGGTGGTTTCCCCTTCGAAGTACTTGTCCAACAGATTTTCTATTACTTTATAGTCCATAATTGCAGTAATTTTGAGCGAATGCTTTTGCGGGCTCTGAAAATATTGGCCTTCACCTGGTGGAGGGGCATGTCGAGGGTTTCGCTGATCTCCTGGTAGCTGAGCCCTTCAATGTCGCGCAGCTCCATGGCCAGGCGCTGGTTTTCGGGCAGCTGCTGCATGAGCTTTTTGGCCTGCCCGGCGTCGTCTTTGAGTTCCGCCTGCCGGTCGGGCGTATAGTCGGAGCTGCTCATTTGGTAGGCCTTTTCCAGGCCGTCGTTCTGGTTAAACTTGAGCCGCCGTTTGTCTATGGCGCGGTTTTTCGTCATTTGCATACACCAGGCTTCGATATTTTGCACCTCATCCATGCTGTCCCGTTGTTCCCATACTTTGATGAACACATCCTGCACCACATCTTCTGCCGCTGCCGGGTTGCCCGTAATGCGCAGGGCCATGCGGTAGAGCTTGTGCTTGATGGGTAAGACCGATGTTTTATAGGTTTCGAGCTTCATTAATCCAGGGTGCGAGTGATTTCTTAGCTTTTTCTTATCGGTTTTCATAGGGGTGACGGCTCAAAAAAAGATAAGTTACATGGAAAGGATGATTTTTTTTGGCCGCCGGTGATAAAAAGGGGATAAACAAGGGAAACCGGGGAAATACCCCAACGGTTTGGGTGCCGAAGAGGAAGATCCCTGCCTGGGCGATGAGATCGAGGTGCCGTGCATCCGGCGGAGGGAGTAGCCGGGCCTGTCTTTTGATCTAAGGCTCGGGTCGGGCACATGGTTTGTTTAGAGGCGTTCGATAGACAGGTGTTAGGGAGTGTTCGCTGTTCGCTGTTTGCTGTTCGCTCTGCCGGGCCTAAACCCAATGGTTGCTCTTCCGCCAGCCCTAAACCTACCTAAGCCCGCCCGGAGCCCTAAACCCACACCCCGCCACAAAAAAGCCAACAAACCCTTAAACTCCCCGCCATTTCTAGGTGTATTATAATGTCCGCCTTATCTTTGGCGTTCAAAGCATGTGTAGCGCAGCAACCGAGATATGAAGCAGCTAGATCGTTTAATGATCACCAGTTTTATCCCCCCTTTCATCGTGACCTTCGTGATCGCGATGTTCGTGCTGGTCATGCAGGTGTTGTGGTTGTACATCGACGACATCGCCGGCAAAGGGCTGGGCTTCTTTCTCATCATGGAGTTGCTGGCCTACAAGTGCGTCTCGCTCGTCCCCCTGGCCCTGCCGCTGGCCGTGCTGATCAGTTCGGTGATGGTGCTGGGCAACCTGGCGGAGCGCTACGAGCTGTCGAGCTTTAAGTCGGCCGGCGTGTCGCTCTGGCGCATCATGCGGCCGTTGATGCTCTTCGGGGTACTGGCGATGCTTTTCTCTTTTTTCTGCTCCAACAACCTCATCCCGGTGGCTAACCTGAAGTTTGGCTCACGCATGTACGACATACAGCGCCAGAAGCCCGCCCTGCGCCTGGATGCCGGCATTTTTAACGACGACTTCGATGGCTACGCCATTCATATCGGCAATAAAATGGCGGATGACAAGACCATAGAGGATGTGCTCATCTATGACCATACCGACGCATCCAGGGGCCGCCTCAGCCAGATCATCGCTGATAAAGGAGAAATGTACGCCACTGAGGATGGCGCCTACTTCGTCATGAACCTCGAGGATGGCCATCAGTATGTGGAGGCGGAGCCTTCCTCTGCTTCCGGAGGCCGCTCCTTTCCTTTTATACGCACCAACTTCGAGAGCTGGACGAAGGTTTTTGACCTGGGAGAGTTCCAGCTCAACCGCACCAACGAAGAGCTCTTCAAGTCTAACCGCAGCATGATGACCAGCGGCCAGCTCGAAGAGGCCGTCGATTCGCTGGACATGAAGATCCTGCGCCGCCAGAAGAGCATCTCCAACCAGGTCAGTTCCTATTTTGAATTCCTGGAGCTGGACAGCACCTTTCTCGAACCTTTTGAAGATGAGGAAGGCTATGAGCCGCCACCCCCGCAGGAAGAGGAGAGCCCCGCCGATACGGCCGCCACGGCTTCTCCCGCCGAGGAAGAGGTAGCTGCGGCTGCTGCCGGCCAGGCCGTGGGCGTGGGGCAGCCGCTGAAAAACGACACCACCGGCACACAGGAAGCCGACAACGCGCAACCGAAGCCCTCCAATAGGGTGCAACGCCAGTTTGAGGGCAACCCCTTGGAACAAAAGATTGAAAAACCGCTGGAGGAGTACGAGTCTTTTGAGGATTTGTTTCCCAGCGCCGCCGACCAGCGGCGCCTGCGCAACAAGGCCAAGTCTTTTGCACGCAGCATCCACGCCCACACCGAATCAGCCATGCGCTCCCTCGACCGCCTTGTGGAGTCGAGAGTCAAGCACATCTATGAGTTGCACACCAAATACAGCATGGCCGTGATCTGCTTTATTTTCCTGTTTATAGGTGCTCCAATGGGCGCCATCGTCCGCAAAGGCGGCTTCGGCTATCCCATTCTCGTTTCGATCATTTTCTTCATGATATTCATCGTGCTGACCATCTTCTGCCGCAAGATCGCAGAAACCAATGCTATTTCGGCCGCTGCCGCCGCCTGGATTCCCTGCGCCGTGCTTTTTCCCATCGGGATCTTTCTGACCATCAAGGCCATGAACGACAGCAAGATGGACCCCAGCCGCATCACCAATTTCTTTGCCAAGATATTTAAACGGGCCAATTATGAGAAGGGAGTATCCACTGAACAGGCTGCTTGAGGAAAACGCCTGGTTCTTTTCCGCCTTTGCTGTTTTCCTGGTGCTGGGCGCCATTCTGCTGGGCAACACCGGGGCCGGAGACACCATTTTCTTTTTTAGTGAACGGCGCAGCCTGTGGGGTGACCTCTTCTTCCTGTACTTCACTAAAATGGGGGAGGGGCTGGTATTTGTACTGGGCCTGGTAATCCTGCTTTTTATCCGTTTCCGCCACGCTTTTGTCCTGCCTTTTCTGGGGTTGAGTGTGAGCCTGGCCAGCTTTTTATTCAAGGAGGTTTTCCAACACGACCGCCCTTTTCTCTATTTGCGAAAAATAGGCGCCTTTGAACAGATCAATACCGTAGAGGGAGTTGTTCTTAATGGTGGGAACAACAGTTTCCCTTCCGGGCATACGATGGCAGCTTTCGCGCTGTATGCTTTCCTGGCATTTTGCCTGCCCCGTAAGAAAGGCGTAGGCCTGGCCCTGTTTGCCACAGCTTTTTTGGTAGGCATCTCCCGGGTGTACCTGGTGCAGCATTTTTTCAAGGACGTCTACCTCGGAGCTATTCTGGGCCTGCTCATTGCCATGATCTGGTATGTAGTGCAGTACCGCCTGCCGGAAAAGGCGTGGATGGATAAGAAACTGTCTTTGCCCTGAACATTCAAGCTCATCACCTATGAAGCTACATGAAATTCGCACCGAAAACTTGATCCTGCGTGAGCTCAATCCCCAGGTGATCAAACCGCTCTTCGAAGAATGCACCGGCCCGGAAGCCTTCCACCTGCTGGGCTGCCGTTCGGAAGAAGACTATTTTTTCATAAAAGACCGTTACCACAACCACTATGTCCACAGCCCCCGCCTCTCTTTTCGCAGCTGGCTGCTCATAGGGCCGGAGAGCGGCCGCCTGATCGGCGATTGCAGCTTCCACAACTGGTGGTTATACCATGAGTATGCGGAAGT
This sequence comes from uncultured Phaeodactylibacter sp., assembly GCA_964454855.1. Taxonomy (GTDB): domain Bacteria; phylum Bacteroidota; class Bacteroidia; order Chitinophagales; family Saprospiraceae; genus CAYVVK01. The sequence continues at coordinate 9,549 of CAYVVK010000076.1, forward strand.
GGGCTATGGCATCTGGGACGAGATGTACCGCAATCGCGGCCTGATGAGCGAAGCCCTCGGCAAAGTCCTGGAAATAGGCTTTGGCCAGATGGGGCTGCAGCGTATCGAAGCTTTCGTCAAACCTCAGAATAAGGCCTCCATAAGGGTGCTGGAAAAACTTGGCTTCCGCCTGGAGGGCTTGCTGAAAAAACGATACCGTGAAGACGGGAAAATGGCCGATACCTTTGCCTTTGGCCTGTTAAAGGAGCAGTATATAAGCAAAGAGCCCGTTTCCTGGGTGAGAGGCCTGCTGGCCAGTTTCGAGAACCACAGCCTGCCTTCCACCGCCTGGACCCACGACGCCCACCTGGCCGTAGGCCTGTGGTATCTGCTCGAAGATGGCATGGATGCCGCCCTGTGCAAGATCCGGGAGGGTGTCATCAGCTACAACCTGGCTTCCGGCAGAAAGAATACTCCTGAAGATGGCTATCACGAAACCCTTACCGTCTTCTGGATGCACATACTCAACCGCTTCGTCGAACAGTTCGGCAAAGGACAGCCTTACGAGAAGGTTTACAGCGCCTTCCTCCTTAGCCCCTATTCCGAGAAAAATCTCCCCCTTCAGTATTATTCCCTGGGCCGGATACGCTCGGTAAAGGCCCGTGCCCAATGGGTAGAGCCCGACCTGCAACCGCTGGAGGAAGAACCGAACCTGATGGTGCTGGCGGAATGAGCGGAAATATAGACACATCTAGTGCAGGCGGCAGTAAATAGTTGACAGTCGGCAGTCAAAATAATCAACGGGTTATCAATCTATTATCACACCAACTACCTGTCAATTAATTAACTCCCAAAGCACTAGGTTTTGTATTGCGGTGCACGGGCGAGCGTCCACGCTCGCGATAGCTTCAGCTTAGAGGGGTGAATGCAGATTGTTACACTGTTAAATTGTTCTGTCCACCTACTTAATAGATACTGTGGATGCTTTGAGCACCCAGGCAACAACAATCCAGTCTTACCCAGAGGGGGGCCGTATAGGTGCCTGGGCGGACTTCACTTCGCTCAACAATCCAACAGTATACCCGAAACAAGGCGCCCTAAGAGCATGTTTGGAGGCCAATCTTTGGGCTGCAAACATGCTCTTAGTTCCACTATCAAAGCAGGGTCGGTACATAAGCCTTGTCTCCATTACACTCACTTCACCGTCTCAATCTCTCCCGTCCTGATCTTCTTCACATATCTTTTGACCTCCTCCTGTACCCGGGGCATCAGGATAACCAGGCCGATCAGGTTGGGAATGGCCATGGCGAAGATCATGGCGTCGGAAAAGTCCGTCACGGCGCCCAGGCTGGCCGCCGAACCAAGGATGACGAACAGGCAGAACAGTATCTTGTAGGTATAGTCGGCCACTTTAGTACGGCCGAAGAGGTACAACCAGCTTTGCAGGCCGTAATAAGACCAGGACAGCATGGTGGAAAAGGCGAAGAGCACCACCGCAATGGTCAGCACGTACGGAAACCAGGGGATCACATCAGCGAAAGCCATAGAAGTGAGGGTCACCCCGCCGATGCGCTTGCCGGTGGCATTCATCAGCACTTCGTTGCCTACGACATCACCGTAGTTGAACTGGGCTTCCATATTGAAGATGACGATCACCAGAGCGGTGATGGTACACACCACTACGGTATCGATGAAGGGTTCGAGCAGAGCTACTACCCCTTCGCTGGCCGGATTCTCGGTGCGCACCGCCGAGTGGGCAATGGCCGCGGAACCCACGCCCGCTTCATTAGAGAATGCCGCCCGGCGGAAACCCTGTACCAGTACGCCGACAAAGCCGCCGGCAATACCTTCCGGAGAGAAGGCCCCGGTGAAGATCTCGCCGAAAGCGGCCGGGATGAGTTCCACGTGGGCAAAGATGATGATCAGTGCAGCCAGCACATAGACACCGCACATGAAGGGCACCACCTTCTCCGTTACCGAGCCTATGCGCTTGATGCCGCCGATGATGACCAGGGCCACGAAAAGGGCCAGCACAATGCCGAAGATCAGGCCGGAAGAGCCGGAGGTAGAACCGATCATCTCGTTGAATTGCTGCGCCGCCTGATTGGCCTGGAACATATTGCCCCCGCCGAAAGACCCGCCGATACACATGATGGAGAAGAATACGGCCAGCACTTTGCCCAGGCCGGCCATCCCTTTTTCCTTCAGGCCCTTGCTGAGGTAATACATCGGGCCACCGTAAACGGTGCCGTCAGGCCCGACATCCCGGTATTTAACGCCCAGAGTACATTCCGTAAACTTGGAGGCCATGCCCAACAGGCCGGCTATGATCATCCAGAAGGTCGCTCCCGGGCCGCCGATGGATACGGCAATGGCAACTCCGGCAATATTGCCAAGGCCTACTGTGCCGGAAAGGGCAGCGGTAAGGGCTTGGAAATGAGAAACCTCTCCTTCTTCGTTCGGGTCGGAATACTTGCCCCGCACCGTGTCGATGGCCAGTTTGAAGCCCCGAAATTGTATAAATCGGAAATAGATGGTGAAAATGGTAGCGCCTGCCAGCAGCAGGATGATCACGATCGGCATGGCCGTGGAAGCGGAATCTCCCAGCTGTACGGCGTAGAAAACCGTGCCGGCTACCGCATCGGTAATCGGTTGGACAGATTCGTTAATGCGTTGATCCCACCCTTTGGCGGGTTCCTGTGCGAATAGGTATAAAGGGGTCAGAAAACTTGCAATAAGTAACAGTAAAGACCTTTTCATAAATGCCAATAGTTAGCTTGTTTTGTTAACAAAAATCAGAAGTCCGCCCGGTTGGGAGAGGCGAACTTCTGATTTGGATATCGCTTGGCTCAGGCCAAAGATATCTGCTGGTTTTTTTAAGGCCCGGCCCGGCCCGTTTCTAAAAGACGCGGTAAGGTATCTGTTTATTCTTGTTTTTTCAAAAGATCGCCGCAGTTATTTCGATCCTGTCATTACCTCCCCAGATTAATTTGGGATGTTTCAAAAGGAAATATTAAATTTAGCGCTTAATAGGGCTAAGCTTGAACCCTTATCCTTAAATCTGTAATCCCCTTGCAACAAAACTATACCGACAAAGAGCTGCTGGCCTTACTGGAAAAAGATACCGAAAAAGCGATCATCCTCATTTTTCAGCTCTACTACGGTTATCTGTGCAAGGTGGCCTATAAGATAATCCCCGACAAGAATTTAGTGGAAGACCTTACGCAGGAGGTGTTCTTCGAGCTGTGGCGCAAAAAGGAAAAGCTCAAGGTGTCCATCTCCCTGAAAGCCTATCTGCGGCGGGCCACCGTCAACCGGGCGCTCAACCATATCCGGGACCAGAAGGTGCGCTTCTCCGGAGAGGAACTCCGCCCTTCTCCCAAAAGCACCCAGCCTACGGCGGGCCAGCAGATGGAGGCCGAAGAGCTGCAGCAACGCATCGACCAGGCGATCGACGGCCTGCCGGAGCGCTGCCGCATCGTTTTCGTCCTGAGCCGCTTCGAGGATATGTCCTATCACGAGATCGCCGAAATGCTGGATATTTCCGTGAAAACCGTGGAGAACCAGATATCCAGGGCGTTGAAACAATTGCGCGAAACACTGGGGCCCTATACCGCCCTGCTGGCCCTGCTGGGAAGCTGTTTTTTCTAATATCCCGATATGGTAGCCCGCTGACAAAAACGACAATAGCCAGAAAAATGAAGGCCAGCGGTAGGGGCTCTGTTTTTTTGCCGTGTCTTCATAACAGGAAGAATAAAGGAAATGGAGGTTTCAAAATACATGTTGCTCTTTCACAAAAAACTGAAAGGGAAGATCAGTCCGCAGGAACAGTCGGAACTGAGCAATTGGCTGCAGGAGGAAAGCCGGCAGGGCCTTGCTGATGAAATGCAAGGCCTGTGGGAGCTCAGTGGCCGCTACAAACAGGGCTATGAACCCGATACGGAAGCGGGCCTGGCCGGATTCCGGTCGCGTATCGCTGCCGCCAGGAGCAGGCAACGAAAAAGCCGCCTGCGTGTATTGCGCCTGCTCTCCGCCGCTGCTGCCCTCGCGCTGCTGCTCGTCGCCGGATGGTGGTGGGGCATACGTACGCCTGATACCGGTAGTGGATTGGTGTACCATACTGCTGCCGGGCAGGCTAAGGAAGTATTCCTTCCCGACGGCTCCCGCGTGCTGCTCAATGAAAACTCCCATCTCAGCCTTTCCGAAAGCTTTACCGCCTCCGCCCGCCGACGCGCAGAACTTTCCGGTGAAGCCTACTTCGATGTGAAGCCTGATCCCGGGCATCCCTTTGTCATCACCACCACCGACGCCAGGGTGGAAATACTGGGAACGGCCTTCAACCTGCGGGCCTACCCCTCGGAAGGTTTCACGGAGGTAGAGGTCGAAGAAGGAAAAGTGCGCCTGGCCGAACGAAGTGGTGAAGAAGCCCTGGAACTGCGCCCCGGAGAGCGTGGCATTTGCAAGCCGGGCCAGCCCTTGCAACAGAAAAGGCCGCCCGCCCTAAACGCCCACTCCTGGCGTACCGGCAGGCTGGCTTTCCGCAAAACGCCGCTCAAAGAGGCCATGCCTGCCCTGGAACGCCATTTCGGTGTGGACATCGAACTGGGAGACAGCGAGGTAGCCGACTGTACGCTCACCATGTCTTTCGAAAAAAGCTCCCTGGAGGAAGTACTCGAAGCTTTGAAGCTCATCTTCCATTTCGATATCGATGAAGCAGGGAATAAAAAACAATTCATCCTCAGAGCCGGTAATTGTACGCCTGATGCCTCTTCTTCGGAATGATCGCGCTATTCCTGAAGAAGAATATCCGTTGGCTTGGCTACCCGCCTTAGGTTGGACACTATTGATAGCCAAAGAGTGGATCCCCCCCCTCCGACTTCCCACTTCCCACTTCCCACTTCCCACTTCCCACTTTCAAGGAACAGGCCGGGCAA
>CAYVVK010000077.1:0-5468 GCA_964454855.1 uncultured Phaeodactylibacter sp.
ATTCGTTCTCCACCCGCACCAGTTTTACCCGGCCCCGGCTTTCTGTAACGAGCAGTTTCGGAGGGTCAGTAGACAATACCCGGATATCGGACTCTACGGTATCGGGATACTTCAGCAGATATCCCACCCAGCCGACGGCCACCAGCACCACGAAGGCAAACAAGGTGCCGTAGCGCGCCATCCAGCCCGGAGGGGTACCCAGGATCTCCTGTACTTCCTCGCTTCTGATCTCTATATTCTCGTGTTCCTGCATACTGCTTACTGCATTTCGGTGTTGCGGCCGCCCTACTGCCTACTGCCTACTGCCTACTGCCTACTGCCTATTGCCTACTGCCTACTGCCTACTGCCTACTGAACCCTACGCTCCCAACTCCAGCTGGTTGCGCACCAGCTGATAATAGGCGCCTCTGATGTAGGTCAGCTCTTCGTGCGTTCCCTGCTCTACGATCTCGCCGCCTTCCAGTACGATGATGTTGTCGGCATTCATCACGGTGCTCAGGCGGTGGGCTACGATGACCACGGTGCGGCCGTAGAAAAATTCCTCCAGGTTTTCCATGATGATCATTTCGTTGTAGGCATCCAGGGCAGTGGTAGCCTCATCGAAAAAGATGTACTCGGGGTTTTTGTAAACGGCACGGGCAATGAGCAGGCGCTGTTTCTGGCCCTGGCTCAGGCCCAGGCCCTCCTGCCCTATTTTGGTGTTGTAGCCCAGGGGCAGCGATTCGATGAAGCTCTGAATATTCGCCACCTTAACGGCTTTGAGCAATTTTTTCTTGTCTATGATCTCGTCGCCCAGCGCGATGTTCTTGGCGATGGAGTCGTAGAAGATATATCCATCCTGCATGACTACCCCACACTTGCTGCGCCAGAGGCGGTTGTGGATATTGGAGAGGTTGATGTCCCCGAGGCGGATGGCGCCTTCCGTAGGCTGGTAGATATTCAGCAGCAGTTTCAGCATGGTCGTTTTGCCGCTGCCGCTGGTACCCACAATGGCCGTAGTACGGCCTTTGGGGATGCGGAGGTTGACATTCTTGAGCACTGCCGGCGAATGCGGCCCGTTGTACTGAAATGATACCTTCTCGAAAACGAGGTCGCCCGATTCGGGCAGTATGGTGATCTTCTCCGCGATATTTTCCTCATCCTCCTTGGTGTGGATCTCGTTCATCCGCTCCAGGCTGATCTTGGCCTCCTGCATGCTGCGCAGAAACTCCACCAGCTGGTTGAGGGGGGCGTTGAGCTGCCCGATGATGTACTGTACGGCGAGCAGCATGCCCAGGGTCATGGTGCCATTCACTACAGACTGTGCTACGATGAAGGTGATAAGCAGGTTCTTGGTCTCGTTGAAGAAAGCCCCGCCGGTGCGTTGTATCTGGCCTATGCGCAGGGCGCTGATGCTGGTGCGGAACAGGCGGGCCTGAATGCGCTCCCATGCCCATCGCTTCTGCGTCTCTGCGTTGTGCAGCTTGATCTCCTGCATGCCGCTGATCAGTTCGATGAGGTTGCTTTGGTTGTCGGTCGACTGGTCGAAGCTCTTGTAATCCAGTTCCCGCCGCATACGCTGGAAAATGAATATCCACCCCAGGTAAAGCAGAGTGCCGCCGAAGAAAATGGCAAACACCAGCTTACTCCACAGGAAAAGGACTATGGAGAAGGCCACGAAATTGGCGGAGGAGAATATGGTGGCCAGAGAGGTAGAGGTCAGGAAGCGCTGCACCCGTTCGTGGTCGGCGATGCGCTGCAGGAGGTCGCCGGTGATCTTCGTATCGAAGAATTTGATGGGTAGCTTGGTCAGCTTGATCAGGAAGTCCGACACCAGGCTGATGTTGACCCGCACGCCCACATGCAGCAATATCCAGCTGCGGAACTGCTCCACGGCCAGCTGGGTGACGAAGAGGATGAACTGCGCCAGCAGGACGATCTTGATGAAATTGAGGTCGTAGGAATCAATGCCCTTATCGACCAGGGCTTTCATCAGGAAGGGGAAGGTGAGCTGCAGCAGGGTGCCGATGAACAGCCCAACGCCCAGCTGAATGATGAGCGGGCGGTATCTTTTTAAATAGGAAAAGACATAGCCGAAGCCGGACTTATCGGCTTTTTCGCCCTCTCTGGCGTAGAATTCGGGGGTGGTCTCCAGCAGGAGCAATACCCCCAGTTCTTCACCATTTTCCGTGTCGCTCACCCAGTTCTCGAGAAAGTCTTCCCGGCTCAGTTTATATTTTCCGGAGGCGGGGTCGGCGATCCAGGCGTGTTTCCGGTTTACCTTATGGACAACGACGAAATGTTCCTGCCGCCAGTGGGCAATACAGGGCATGGGAATATCCTGCGCCAGGCGGTCATAGGTAGTTTTTACCGCCAGAGACTGCAGGCCGAGATGTTCCGCCGCATCGCTGATGCCGAGCAAAGTAACCCCCTGCTTCCCCATGTAGGTTAATTCCCGGAGATAGTCAAGGGAGTAGTACCTGCCGAAGTAGCGGGATATCATCCGCAGGCAGGTTGCCCCACAGTCCATGGCGTCGAGTTGCTGGTAGAACGGAAATTTACTTGGCATTTATCGCTGTGCCTGTCATTAAATAGTGGATATCATAATATGAGACGGTAGCTGGCGCCCGAAGTAACGTTACTGCCGGAATGATGCGCTTTTTCAGATGCCGGTGGTTGTTTCTTTGGCCCGGCTTTCCTCCCTTCTCTCATGATCGCCCACATTATAATTTACGAAAGATAAGGCCTTCAAGTATTATTTGAAACTAAATTTCTCAAAAACAAGCTATTTAGGAACAAAAACAGCGAAATTTCGCCGAAATTTGATGCCCGGCTCGCCTTGTAGCTCCTTGCATGTGTGCCTGCAAATCCCTATTTTCGCCTGAATTCGTATACAATCATGTACAATAGCTTTATTTCTATTGTCTGCGTCATTCATAAGTCCCGGGAACTGGAATTACTGCCCGATTATTTATCCAAGCTGTTCCCGGTTCTTTCCGAAAACTTCGCCGATTACGAGATCATCATCGTCAACAATGAGCCGGGCGTGGGCCCCGACGCTTATATCGAACCGCTGCCCGAGGCGCTGAAACACAACGTTTACCTGCTGAACCTGTCGCGGGCCACCAACAAGAACCATGCCATTCTGGCCGGCCTGGACCGCGCCAACGGCGATTACACCATCATTTTTGAATTCGATTTTTACCAGGAGCCCGAGCTCATCCTCCGCCTCTTTGAAAAAAGCCAGGCACATTTCGATATCGTGTACCTTCGGGCGGCTCACCGCCAGGTGAACCTCTCCTTTCGGCCTTTCTATAAGTTGTTTTATTACATCCTTAGAAACTACTCTCCGCTGCAGATCGATGAGAAGGCCCATAATACGCGCATCATCTCTCGCCGGGCGCTCAATTCCCTGCTGCGCCTGCGGGAGAACCTGCGCTATATGAAGGCCATTTATTCTATGGTGGGGTACAGTACCGCCTACCTGGAAACGGATAAACCTCTGCAAAGCCCGGGCGATGAGAGTTTTTCCGAGCGTTTTCGCACTTCTCTGGTGGCGATCACTTCGTTCACCACTTTCCTGCGCAGCCTGTTGCTGTGGATACTGATCTTTTCGGTAGCCTTCCTGCTGGGGGTCATCGTAAATGCCCTGAAGGTGAAATTTACCGGCATCGACCTGTTCGGTAATATCGGCGAGCCCTTTTCCGGATGGACCTTCCTGGTGATCCTCATTTCCGTGTTCTTCGCCACTACCTGCCTGAACCTGTACATCATGTCGATCTATTTGTCCAACATATATACGGAGATGAAGCAGCGGCCGCTTTACATCATAGAATCCATCAAACGTTTTTAGCCATCTTGCGCTTGTGCATGTGCTTGCCGATCCATTGCAGGGTATAATCGAAGACCTCTTCCTGGATCTCTTCGTTGTGAATTTCGTGGTACAGGCCTTTCCATTCCCGGTAGGTAACATCTCCTTCCAGCCTTTGGGCCAGTGCACGGCTGCCTTCGGGGCTGACGATATGGTCTTCGTCGCCATGCATAAGCAGTAAGGGCACGGGAAAAGTTCCCTCATAATTGTCGAGCCAGCGGCTCTGGCGCAGCATATCCATGCCCATGGCTGCTGATATCTGGCCGTGGACAAGTGGGTCCTGTTCATAGTCCCGGACAACTTCGGGCACTTTGCAGAGGTGTTCCGTTTTCAGGCCGGAGGCTTGCTGAAAGCCCGGATAGAAAAGCTGCATGGCCTTACCCAGGGCGATCATAATGGGAGAAGGCTCGAAGGCCAGCCGTATCCAGGGGGCGGAGGCGATAACCCCCTGCAGGCTGGGGTGGCGTTTGAGGGTGTAAGCGAGCACGAGATGGCCTCCCATGCTGTGCCCGTAGAGAAAGGTAGGCAGGCGGGGATAGCGCACTTCGGCCTCTATAAGCAACTGAGCTGCTTCATCGAGCAACAGGCCCATATTTGGGGCATGGCCGCGTTTTCCGCCTGATTTGCCGTGGCCGCGCCGGTCATGGCCGATCACGGTAAAACCTTTACTGGTAAAATAACGGGCAAGGTGGCCGTAGCGGTTGATGTGCTCTCCCAGGCCGTGCTCCAGGCAGACCACAGCACGCGGCTGTTCTGCTTTCCACTCCTTGCCATAGATGGTAAGCTTATCTTCGGTAACCCAACTGAAGGTATCTTCCTGCATGTTAAATGTGCTTTAGTAAATCCGTTCGCCGGCATTGAATTCCACTACCTGAGCTTTGGGATAGCGCTGCAACAGAAAATCCTGCATGAAGATACTGGCCTGATCCACTTTTTCAAAGTCTCCGAGAAGATAGGAGTAGGTGCTGTCCGGCAACATCTGCATAGAGAGGTTGCCGTGCTGAAAGAAAATGTCATGGCTGTCGGGCAGTGGTTCTTCGCTGCTGGTGATCTCGATCTTGAAGCCGGTGTAATCTTTTTCAATTTCCCTGACCTGGGTGAAGGCCGTATCCACTTCTATGGCCGCTTCCGGGATGACCTTCCGAGAGGCTTCTTCCTCAGGAAAAGGGCTGGGGTCGTAAGGCGTAAAGCGTGGCGCACCCAGGGGTTGGTCGAATTCCTCTGGTATGGTGTCCGCTAAAATCGCTGATGGCGCAGAGGCCAGTTGCCGGCTTTTGGTATTTTTACCGTAATTTCCCAACTTACCGGGGGCGAGGCCGGCAATCAACAACACCAGGGCGAGAATTGGTGTTATACCCAAGATGAATGTCTGAGTCGCTTTTTCCATGGTACTAAAATTAAGATAAACGGGCTTTAAAACCAACTACTGCCAATATGAGTTTGCGTATCGTCTTTATGGGAACCCCCGAATTCGCAGTCCCCTCCCTTGATATTCTGCTGAAAAACGGATACACCATCGCCGGTGTTGTTACGGCTACCGATAAATTGGGAGGCCGCGGAAAGAAAAGCCTGCTGCAGCCTGCCGTCAAAAAATATGCCCTGAAACACCAGCTGCCGG
>CAYVVK010000077.1:5478-14344 GCA_964454855.1 uncultured Phaeodactylibacter sp.
AGCCCAAAAACCTCAAAAGCCCGGAATTCCTGGAAGAGCTGCGCCAGCTCAATGCCAACCTTCAGGTGGTCGTGGCCTTTAGGATGCTGCCGGAAGCCGTCTGGGATATGCCCGAGCATGGCACTTTCAACCTCCACGGCTCCCTCCTGCCCAAATACCGCGGCGCGGCTCCCATCAACTGGGCGGTCATCAATGGCGAAAAGGAGACCGGCGTGACTACCTTTTTCATTCAGCACCAGATCGATACCGGCGACATCATCTTCCAGGAAAAAATGCCCATCGGTGAAAATGAGACCGCCGGAGATGTGCACGGCCGCATGATGGTGCTCGGCGCCGAAACCGTGCTCAAAACCGTGCGCGCCATAGAAGCCGGCGATTATACACTTAAAGTTCAGGACGACAGCCAGGCCAGCAAAGCACCCAAGATCTATCACGATACCTGCAAGATCGATTTTGCGCAGCCTACTCAACGCGTACATGATTTCATTCGTGGCCTGAGCCCCTACCCTGCTGCCTGGGCCACCCTCGATGACAAAGAGCTGAAAATACTCCGCACTACCAAAGAAATAGCACAGCATGATATAATGCCCGGGGCCTTCATTTCCGACAATAAGCATTTTTTGAAGATCGCTACCTCCGATGGTTATGTCCTGGTCCATGAATTGCAGTTGCAGGGCCGGAAACGGATGAGCATTCAGGATTTTCTTAATGGTTATTCTTTTTGATTTCGGTTTTAATGATTTTAGTTTGGTGAGAAAATATTAACTGAGTAAATGATATTTATAAATAATAAAATATGAAAACTGCAAATTTACTGCTGTTTTTACTGCTGTTTTCCGGCCTGCAGGCTCAGGACCGGGTCACAGGCCGCAATTTTGCCACCCGCTCGGAGGTCATCGCCCGCAACGGGATGGCCTGTACCTCCCAGCCCCTGGCCACACAGGTGGCGCTGGATATTCTGAAGCAGGGCGGTACGGCCATCGATGCCGCCATTGCCGCCAACGCGGCGCTGGGCCTGATGGAGCCCACCGGCTGTGGCATCGGCGGCGACCTCTTCGCCATTGTCTGGCATGCGGAAACGAAGCAACTCTACGGGCTGAACGCCAGCGGCCGCTCTCCCGAATCTCTCACTCTGGCCTACTTCAAGGAGAACGGTTATGAGAGCATCCCTGCGCTGGGGCCACTGCCCGTAAGCGTGCCAGGTTGTGTAGACGGCTGGTTTGAACTGCACGGCAAGTTCGGCAAGCTGAAAATGGATGAGGTGCTTGCCCCCGCCATCCGGTACGCGGAAGAAGGTTTTCCGGTGAGCGAGCTGGTCGCCTACTACATGGGGCGCTCTGTGCCCTACTACATCAGCCAGGGCTTTCCGAATGTAAAGGAAACCTACACCATCGACGGCAAAGCCCCGGATAAGGGCGATGTATTCAGGAACCCGGCCCTTGCCGGCACCTATCGCACCCTTGCCAAAGAAGGCCGCGATGCCTACTACAAAGGTGATATCGCCCGCACCATCGCCAGTTTCATTCAGGAACAAGGGGGCTTTCTCTCCTATGAAGACCTGGCCAAACACCGCTCGGAATGGGTGGATCCCGTTTCGGTGAATTACCGGGGATATGACGTCTGGGAGTTGCCGCCCAACGGGCAGGGCATCGCCGCCCTGCAAATGCTGGCCATACTGGAAGGTTATGACATCGCTTCTATGGGATACGGCAGCGCCGATTACGTCCATCATTTCGTAGAGGCCAAAAAACTGGCCTTCGAAGACCGCGCCAAATACTACGCCGACATGGACTTCGCCGAGGTGCCGGTAGAAACCCTCGTCTCGGAAAAGTACGCCGAAGGGCGCCGCGCGCTGATCAGCAGCGATCGCGCCGGGCGCTATGAGGCCGGCGAGATAAGCGCCGGAGAGACCATCTACCTGGCCGTGGCCGACCAGTACGGCAATATGATCTCCCTCATTCAGAGCAATTACCGCGGCATGGGCTCGGGTATGGTGCCGCCGGGCCTGGGTTTCATGTTGCAGGACCGCGGCGAACTGTTCTCCCTCACGGAAGGGCAGGCCAATACCTTTGAACCCGGCAAACGCCCTTTCCACACCATCATCCCGGCCTTCGCCACTAAAGACGGGAAGCCTTTTCTCAGCTTCGGCGTGATGGGAGGTGACTTCCAGCCACAGGGCCACGTACAGGTCATCAATAACCTCATCGACTTCGGCATGAACCTGCAGGAGGCCGGAGACGCGCCCCGCATTGACCACAGCGGCTCTTCCTCCCCCACCGGAGAAGCTGCCGAGGGGCGCGGAGAGATCCACCTGGAGTCCGGCTATGACTACATGGTGATCCGCGATCTGATGTCGCGCGGCCATAGCATAGGCTTTGCCCGCGGCATCTACGGCGGCTATCAGGCCATTATGTACGATGCGGAAAAAGGCGTATACTTCGGCGCTTCGGAATCGCGTAAGGACGGGCACGCGGCCGGGTATTAGTTGATTCGGAATTCGTTGATTCGTTGGTTCGGGATTCGTCTTGCCCGCCGTCCGCGTGTCGCCGAAGCTTTAGCGGAGGGACAAGCCCCAAAGGGCACAGGAGGGTGATTCGGGTTGAAGGTAAGGCGCCAGCCAACCAAAATACCACAATACCGCAATGCCGATACACCGCAACACCGCAACACCAATACACCAATACACCGCAAAAAAATTACTTAATGATACACGTACTAGACCTCAAATTTTTGGACAAGCCCGACACCATCGGGTCCTTTCTGGTGGAAACGGCCGTTGGCCCCATCTTGATCGAAACGGGCCCCTACTCTACTTTCGAATCTTTAAAGGAACAGGTAAACAGTAAAGGTTTTACCCTCGAAGATATCCGCCATGTTTTCCTTACCCACATCCACCTCGACCATGCCGGCGCCGCCTGGGCCATGGCGGAAACGGGCTCGACGATCTACCTCCACCCCACTGGATTTAAGCATATGCACGACCCCTCCAAACTACTGGCATCCGCTACGCGGATCTACGGTGAGGAAGGCATGGAGCGGCTCTGGGGTACACTAAAGGGCATTCCCCGGCCGCAGTTGAAAACCGTGCAGCACGGTGAGGCCATCACCGTTGGAGACACAGAGGTAAAAGCCTGGCATACGCCGGGGCATGCGGTGCACCATATTGCCTGGCAGGTAGAAAACAACCTGTTCTCCGGCGATGTGGCCGGCGTAAAGATCGGCGATGGCCCGGTGGTGCCGCCCTGTCCGCCCCCGGATATCAATATAGAGCACTGGCAGGAGTCTCTGGGCCTGATCCGCGCCCTGAAGCTGAGCAATATCTACCTGACACACTTCGGCCCCATTTCCGCCCGCGAGATCCCCAACCACCTGGATGCGCTGGAAGAGCGGCTGCTGCGCTGGTCCAGCTGGATGCGCCCGCATTACGAACAGGGGAAATCGGCGGAAGAAATACAGCCGCTCTTCGAAGCATTCGTCAATAAGGAACTAGAGGAGCACGGAGTCAGCGGGGAACAGCTGGAGATCTACGAAAGCGCCAATCCGGCCTATATGAGTGTGGCGGGTTTGCTGCGGTACTGGCGGAAGAAACTTGAGGAGTGAATTGGAAGGCGGAAATGGGAAGGCGGAAGGCGGAAAGCCCTTTCGCGTAAGCGAGAATTGACATCACGCCCCGCTGGGCTTGAAGGGATTGTGAAACCCCGATGGCTAAGAACATTAAGCCCTTCTGGGACCTGCATACATGGTGTTCCCGCCATCTCAATGCCGATAGCCCCAGCGGGGCGTAACGTAAAAAGCGCGGCTAAAGCCCGCCCAGCGGCTGGCAGCAAAAAAAAACGGATAATTCCTTATAATCGGGAATTATCCGTTTTATCCTGAAGTTTATTTTAGCGATCAGGAAGCCGGAATGAGCCGCTTGCCGGCCTCTACTACTTTTTTGATCAGCTGCACATCCGGTAGGATGATATGTGCGTCTCCGCTTTTTTCTTCGTAATTTTCTTCTTTCGCCTGGTGAGAAGAAGCGGCGTTGGGAGAAGAAACCGAACTCAGGAAGATGTAGGAACTCATGCTGGCGGCTACCAGCAGGCAAAACAATACAGTACGGGTGCTAGACTTTTTCATCAGGTATTACATTTATAAAAGTCACGTCAAATTTAAGGGTTTTCTACCAATAATGCTGGAATGATCGGCCAGTTATTGTCTTTATCGGACAAACCCTCTAGAGAAGAGACGGGACAAAAACCGAAAAGGTTGCAAAGAGAAAAGATTTTTTCCTACTCTTTATATTGTATATTGTTGTGCAATAATTTGTCAGCCAGCAGATAAGTCCGAAAAAAAACATCATTTCCTTGCCGGTTTTTCGGCCAATTATCTATTTTTGGTTTGGCCTGTAAAATAATATCAGGCTTGCTTTACACTCAAATGGACTAGTATGATGAAACGGAAGGCACTATCCCTTGCGGGTTTACCGCTTTTATTTTCCGGTAAATTCCCTTTACTCCACTTTTCCCGATTTCTCTTTCCTCTTCACTCTCTTTCTTCGTTCCATCATGGCCGAACCCAGGCTAAAGCTACCCATCCACAGTACACTGGCAACCAAAGTGCCGCCGGATAAACCTTCCGGCGAACTGTATACGACTTAGCGATTTTATTAACTAAATATCTGGACTAGTATGAAAAACTTTTATTCACGCACATTTCTGTTGAGCTTTTTTGCTCTGCTGCTGGCATGGACGGCCCATGCGCAAATTCCCAATGACTCACCGGTACCGGTAGATGTTATTATTGACATTCCGGAAACGGGATTTACCCGCCTGATCGAATCGGGTACCGATCCCAGTGATTATACCTCGGTGTCCAACTCCACCGAATGGGGCATTCAACCGCTGCGGG
Organism: uncultured Phaeodactylibacter sp.; assembly: GCA_964454855.1. Classification (GTDB taxonomy): domain Bacteria; phylum Bacteroidota; class Bacteroidia; order Chitinophagales; family Saprospiraceae; genus CAYVVK01. The sequence goes on from CAYVVK010000077.1 coordinate 10,369, forward strand.
AAACCGTAAGCGGAGAGATTGTCTGGGTCGATGATGACGACATCGCCGGCGACGGCCTGGATTCCCTGGGTTGTGACACTTCTTCCATGGCCGACTATACCGGAAAAATGGTATTGATCCGCCGGGGAGCCTGCTTTTTCAGCGATAAGATCTACTTTGCGCAGGAGGCCGGTGCCATCGGAGTACTTATCATTAATGCCGATGGCAGTGATGTTACCGGCGGTATGGCTGCCGGAGATGAAAAGGCACTGGACATTACCATTCCCGCCGTTTTCCTACAATCCGCGGCTATCGGCGAATCTTTCATTCCACAGTTGGAAGCCGGAGAAACCGTGGTAGCTACTTTCCGCGTCCGTGGTTTCTTTGGGGAGCTGGGGCCCAACGCCTATGCTACTCCGCAAAACCAGATCACGGCTTTTGACTCCATACAGGTAGACCTGCTCAACCTAAGCGCCGAAGAAGACATCGTGGACGCTGAGGCCAAAGTAGACATCATCGCCCCCGATGGCACTACTACCACACTTACTGCTACGGCAGCGGAGATCAAGGCCAACGAAACCTTCACCTTCGAGTTTGACGATTACACTCCCTCGGAATTGGGGCTCTATGAGATGATCTACTCGAACAGCGTGACCAGCGACACCATCCGGAGGAATTTCGAAGTCAGTGAGTTTACCTTCCAGATAGACAATGGAAATATCCCGGTCTGGCCTGTGGACAGCTGGATCGCTCCTACCAGCGAGACTTTTATCAATACCTATTCGCTCATTTACGATTTTGGTAACCTCTTCCATACCTCTACGGAAGCACTGGCTACCTATGCGACTTTTTCGCTGGGCAACCCCGATAGCCTGTTCACTGGCGATGAACTGGCCGACGAGTTTCTGCTCACGCTCTTCGACACTGACCCGGATGGAGATGGGGTAGGTGCACAGGTCGATGACATCGACTATTCCACCTATGAAATTGTAGCCAGCGTGCCTTATATCCTGACCGGCGAGGAAGAGCCCTATGAATTGCTTACGGTGGAATTTGAAGCTCCGGTTCCCTTGAAAGCGAACGGGCAATACCTGCTGATGGCACAGTACAATGGTGTATTTGCCGCCCTGGGTACTCCTCCCTGGTACACTTATGCCGGCCAGGAGCCCTATCCCGGCTTCAGCACTATGGTTTTCGGCGACCGGCTTTATACCGGCGGATGGAGCGGTGACTTCCACGCGGTAGTTCGCCTGCACACCGAAGGCTTCACTCCCGTGGGTACCGTTTACAGCCCCCTTCCGGAGAACAGCGTCCAGCTGATGCCCAACCCGGCTTCCGACTATCTCAATGTGCAGGTAGCCCTGGAAGAGTCTGCCAGGAACGTACACGTGAGGATACTCGACCTCATGGGTAAGGAAGTAGCCCGCAAGTCCTACAATGGCATTCAGAGTGAGTTCATCACTTTCAATACCAGCCAGCTGCCCGCCGGCACTTATTTCCTCGCCGTGAATACGGAAAAGGGATACCGTACCAAGAAGTTCGTCGTAACGAAATAAACTTTTTTACACCAGGCGGCGGCCCGAGGAGCTTAGCTGTTCTCCGGGCTGCCGCCTACTCATCAGAATACATCAGTGGCTTCATACGCATACACCCACTGTTTTGCGAGGCCTGAAATTCTTCGAAATTTAATTTCCTCATACTTAATACTATTTTTTTATGAAGCCTTTATTTACACTTTTACTACTGGCTCTCTGCAGCCTCGCCTTCGGGCAGGCCGTGGTCATCAATTCTCCTCAGGAAATTGCGGGGGGATACGAATTTGAAGCCGCCGCATTCGGACGCACAATCACCGATAGTGTATGGACGGCGGATGCCGTATTCGTCGATGACGGGGGAGACATTCCCTCTCAGGGATGCAACGAGGCCACGAACCCCGACGAGATAAATGGCAAGATCGCCCTTATCGACCGGGGCGCCTGTGAGTTCGGCCTGAAATGCCTCAATGCCGAAAATGCCGGTGCCGTAGCCGCCATAGTGATCAACACGGCGCCGGGCGCCGGAGCCATTCCCATGGGCGCCGGAGCTGTGGGCGCACAGGTGACCATTCCCTGTGTGATGATCCCCTACGAAGTGGGGCAGCTCATCCGCTCAGCCATGCTCAGCGACCAGATCGTTAATATCTCGCTCGGCGACCTGGTGCCGCCGCCGCCGCCGGCCAATGATATCGCCATTTCCAATAACACGGTACTGGTGCCGCGTTACGGCATCATCCCGGCTTCTCAGGTGCAGCAGGATACCGACTTTGTATTTACGCCAGGGGTGGAGGTTATTAACAGAGGCGTCAATGATGCACCTAATTACAACATCTCCATTAGCATTACCCACACTCCTTTTGGTGGAACGCCATTGGAAGTGTACAGCGAATCTTTTGCCGGCTCGGAAAGCATAGCAGCAGGAGATACTACGGCATTCGTGACCTTCCCCGATTTTTCTCCCTTTACCACGGGGGCCGGTGTCTATGAATACATCTATGACATCACCATGGATAGCACGGATAATGCCGCCTTCAACAACCAGGCCTCCGGTTCTTTTACCTTGAGTGAGAACCTCTACTCAAAAGGGACTCTAAACCTGGGCACCGGCAATCCGAATGTAACGGCTACCACTACCCTCGCCGGCGGCGGCCCCGTCGAGTTCATTACCCCTCTCGATGTCCCCTATGGCATGGATTTCAAGATCGACAGCGTCATATTTGATGTGCGCCGCAGTGAGGGCCTGGCCGGCATCCCCATCGCCGCCTACGTCTACGAATGGAATGACGCCAATGGCGACGACAATATCGGTGTGGAGGAAGGCGAAATTACCGGCATTAAAGGCATTACGGTTTTCACTTTCCCGAATGATTCTCCAGAGACCGGGGCTTCCCTGCGCCTGCCTTTCCTGGATTTCGAGACCTTTGAGGAAACCGGCGTGATCATTCCCGGTAATGACATGAAGTATCTGGTGGGCGTTCGCTATGAAGGTGACCAAACGGTAACCTTCGGCTTCGACGCCAATATCGATTATGACCGTACCGTAGCCTACAAGACGGAGCAGGGTACTGCTACCGACCTGGACCTGGGCTTCATAGGCGCCCAGGAATGGGCGGATGACGGGACGCCCAGCGCCCTTTTCATATTTACGGATAACATCGTTACGGCTACCGGCGTCATCCTTACTTCCCTGATCAGCGATACGGAAGAAGTCGTTGGAGAAGATAAGATCAACATTCAGCTGTTCCCGAACCCCGTTTCAGACCAGTTGGAGATGCAGGTAGACTTTGCTGCGAATTCGAAGTATGTAGAATACTATGGATTTGACGCTACAGGCCGCATGGTGCTGCACCAGCGCAAAACGGACGTCATAGATACGGACCGTACGAGCTTTAACGTCAGCCAACTACCGGCCGGCCAGTACCATATGGTCGTACGTACTGAACTGGGCATTCGCACGAGTACTTTTGTGGTGGCCCGATAAACGGTTGATAATTTAAAATGGAACGCGGAGGACGCGGATTATCGCAGATGGCTCTTGGTATGGAGTCTTATCCGTGCAGATCCGCCCGATCCGCGTCATCCGCGTTCCATCCTACTCCATCCGCCGCGCAATATCCCCTACCCTACCCTTCGGGATCGCTTCGATCAGTTTGCGGGTATACGCACTCTTCGGGTTAGCATAGATCTCATCACTGGGCCCTTCCTCTTCTATTTTCCCCTGGTTCATGACGATCATGCGGTCACTCATGAACTTCACCACCGACAGATCGTGTGAGATAAAGATGTAAGTAAAGCGGTATTTTTCGCGCAGTTCCATCAGCAGGTTGAGCACCTGCGCCTGCACGGACACGTCGAGGGCGGAGACCGATTCGTCGCAGATGATGAATTTGGGGTTGAGCGCCAGGGCCCGGGCGATGGCCACGCGCTGCCGCTGCCCGCCCGACATCCGGCCCGGAAGCTGA
>CAYVVK010000078.1:0-14271 GCA_964454855.1 uncultured Phaeodactylibacter sp.
GGGTCCTTGACGTTATGGCTGGCGTCTATCATCCAGGCCAGGGGCGGGTTGTCGGCGGTATTGTTCTGCATGCCGTACACCAGTTCGTTAAAGATCAGGAACAGCTGGTAGGGTTTGATGCTGCCCACTGTGAGGTCATCATCTCCGTATTTGGAGTCGTTGAAGTGAAAGCCGCCCAGCTTGCCTTGCATCATGAGGGTGGCGACGATCTGCTCGATATTGGTATTGGGAAGGTGGTGGCCGAGGTCGACCAAGGTGTAGGCCCGCGCTCCGCATTCTGTGGCCAGCAGGTAGGAAGTGCCCCAGTCCTGAATCACCGTGCTGTAGAAATTGGGCTCGTAGGGCTTGTATTCGATATACATCTTCCAGTCGGCCGGCATCTCGGCATAGATGGCTTTCAGGCTGTCCAGAGTGCGCTGCAGGGCAGCCCGCAGATTGTTCTGTCCCGGAAAGGAGGCTCCATCGGCCAGCCAAACGGTAATGCTTTTGGAACCCAGGGCCTCACCGATCTCGATGATCTCCAGGTTGTGCCGGATAGCCTGCTGGCGTACTACTTCTTTGGTGTGGCAGAGGGAGCCGAACTTATAGGAATGTTCCTGGCCCGGCTGGTCCTGAAAGGTATTGGAATTAACGGCATCGAAAGCGATGCCCAGGGCAGCCGCCCTTTCCCGGATTGCCGGCACATCATCCGGAATATCCCAGGGGATGTGCAGGGAGATGGCGCCGGCAGAACCGGTAAGCGCGTGGAGCAGGCCGATGTCGTCGATCTTTTGTTCGAGCTTTCCAGGCTCTCCGCCGATGGAGAAACGCCCAAAGCGCGTACCGCCAGCGCCCAGCGCCCAGGAGGGAATGGCGATCTGCAGTTCCGCCAGTTTTGCTACGATGTCTTCTGTATCTAAGCCTTTGCTGCCGAGTTGTTCCTGCAGAAAAGCATAACTTTTTCTGTGCTCCTCCAGGCGGCCTTTATTGTGATCCGAGATTTGCGAAGCTCCTATTTTCATTGCCCTGTAGATTTAAAAGTGGGCGGCACCCCTTCGGATGCCGCCACAGCCCTAACCAAATAAAACCAAATTACGTAGTGAATATGAAACTTTTATCTTACGAAGGCTGATGCTACCCCGCCATCGACATTGATGATATTCCCCGTGCTCTTATCCAGTATGGCCACCAGGGCAAATACGGCATTGGCGATGTCTTCCGGGAGGATGATCTCGTTAAGCAGGTTGCGTTTGGCGTAGTGTGCGGGCAGGTCTTCTACTTTGATGCCATAGGCCTTGGCGCGGCCTTCTGCCCATTCGCCCTCCCATATCTTGCTGCCGACGATGACGCCATCCGGGTTTACGGTATTCACCCGGATCTTTTCCGCGCCCAGTTCGGCGGCCATCAGGCGGGCCATATGTTGCTGGGCGGCCTTGGCGGCGCCGTAGGCCACATTATTGGGCCCGGCCACCAGGCCGTTCTTGCTGGCGATGTTGACGATATCTCCGCCGAAGCCTTGCCGGCGCAATACTTCCAGGCTTTGCCGGGCAAGGAGGAACTGCCCTTTGGCCAGAACATCCTGCAGCAGGTCCCAGTCCTGCAGAGTGGTCTCTGCCAGCGATTTTGAGATGGCCAGGCCGGCGCTGTGCACCACAATATCTACGCCGCCGAATTCCAGGCAGGCGGCCTGGAAGGCTGCCGCTACGGATTCTGTTTTAGTGACATCGCATGCGGCATGGGTGGCTACATCGCGGCCGAAACTGGCATTGGCCTCTTTTACCCGCTCTTCGTTCACATCCGTCAGCACCACATTCGCGCCTTCCGCGGCCAGTTTTTCCGCAATGGCCTTGCCGATGCCGCCACCGGCGCCGGTGATGATGGCCACGCGGCGGGAAAGCGGCTGCTCCGGGGGCTGCCGCTTCAGCTTGGCTTCTTCCAGCAGCCAGTATTCGATATTGAAGGCTTCCTGGCGGGGCAGAGCGGTATATTCTGAGATGGCCTCCGCACCGCGCATGACGTTGATGGCGTTGATGTAGAATTCACCGGCCACCCGGGCGGTCTGCTTGTTCTTGGCGAAGGTGAACATACCCACTCCGGGGTAGAGGATAACCACCGGGTTGGGGTCCCGCATGGCAGGGCTGTCCGGATGTTTACAGCTTTCGTAATATTCCTTGTAATCCTCCCGGTACCGTTCAAACTGCGGGGCGATCTGCTGCCGGATGGCGCCAGGGCCGGATAGGCTCCCCTCGGCCGGCAAGTCCAGCACCAGTGGCTTGATCTTGGTGCGCAGGAAGTGGTCGGGGCAGGAAGTGCCCAGGGGCGCGAGCCTGTGCAGATCCTTGCTGTTGATAAATTCCAGTACCCGGGGGGCATCGGTGAAGTGCCCGACCATTTTGTTGTAGCTGGAGCACAGGCCCCGCAGGATCGGAGCCAGTTGTGCCGCCTGCTTTTGGCGCTCTCCGGGAGGCAGGCTTTCCCGGGCCTGCCCGCCGAAGACGGGCCCTTCCTGGCCCATGTGTGTTTCGATGTAGCGGGAGGCCTGCTCGATCACTTCCAGGCTGTTGAGGTAGCATTCGTAGGAAGTGTCGCCCCAGGTGAACAGGCCGTGCTTGCCGAGAACAATGCCTCGAATGCCGGGATTTTCTTCCGGGCATTTTTCCAGCTGCAGGCCCAGGTCGAAACCGGGGCGCTGCCAGGGCACCCAGCCCATGCTATCTCCCCATATTTCTTTGGTGATGGCCTGGCTGTCTTTTGCTGCCGCCACGGCGATCAAAGCGTCAGGATGAAGGTGGTCGATATGCCTGAAGGGCAGCAGGCCATGCAGGGGGGTGTCGATAGACGGGGCGCGGCTGTCTAGGTCATAGATGCAGTGGTTGAACAGGGCCACCATTTCATCTTCGTGTTCCAGGCCGCGGTATACCTTTTTGAGGGCGTGCAGCTTATCCACGTACAGGCCGGCAATGCCGCTGCGCGTGAGGGTGCCGATATCCCCACCGGAACCCTTGACCCACATGACCTCTACCTCCTCTCCCGTAAGCGGGTCTTTTTCCATGGTCTTGCAGCTGGTATTGCCGCCGCCGAAGTTGGTGATCCTCAGGTCGGCGCCCAGAATATTCGAGCGGTACAGGAAAAGAGCGGCTTCATCGCCTTCCAGTTCGGCGGCTTTTTTTTCATCCCATAAATATTTGACGTGTTTAAACGCTTTGACTTCCATGGTGAATCTTTTTTATTTGAATCGTTTAGGCGTTAGACAAATCTAGGCTAAAGTCAGGGAAATTCCATTCTGTACTATGCTGCCTCCGCCCTAAAAAGTATGCTGCACTGTTCTGTTGTGGAAATCTGCGCAGCCCTTGGTGAATATGGAATAACCATGCGAGTATAAATATCCTAAATTTGAGGAGGCTCAGCATTCTGGCAAGATGGTCCAGGCAACCCAAGCTGTGCTTCTGCGATAAATGAATGTATTCCGGTACCTTAATATAAAGATGATGCCTTCCCGTCCTTGTAATCATCATTGATCTTCCAAACGCCCCATTTGACGGGGGTAGAGATACCGGCCCAAGATTTGGTTCAACCTGTAATGGGAGTGTTGAGGTAAGGCTGCTTCCCGGCGGCCTCCTCATCACTTTTTTTAAGGATCTATTTACTTCAACCAAAGCATGGCTGTTTTTAATGGCTACGGTTACGGTTTGTTGCTACGTTCTCCTATTTCCCCGCTGCAGTAAACATATGGAAACCTATTCTTCTTATAATTAAAAGAAAAACAGGAAGCCATGCAAAACAATAAAGAAGCCATTCAGCTAACTGTAAATGGGAAAAAACATAGCCTGGAGCTCGATCCGGAGACTCCCCTGCTATACGCCCTTCGAAATCAGGCCAACACCTATGGGCCAAAATATGGTTGCGGCCTTGGGCAGTGTGGCTCTTGTATGATCCTGCTGGATGGGCAGGCCGTAATGAGTTGCACCATTCCTGTGATGGCGGCAGAAGGCAAAGCGGTAGTTACCCTTTCCGGCCTATCCGGGGAGGATGGCAGCCTGCATCCGGTACAGCAGGCCTTCATTGACGAGCAAGCTGCACAGTGTGGGTATTGTACCAGTGGTATGATCCTGTCTGCGGTAGCTCTTTTGCAACAGAACTCATCTCCCGGTGAGGCGGAGATCCGGCAGGCCCTGCAGAATAACCTTTGCCGCTGCGGCACCCAGCCCCGTGTGATCAGAGCGGTGCGGCGCGCCGTTCAGCAAGGATGATATTTTACTATTGTCAAGTCTCTCCAGAATACAAACGACTTAAGATCATGAAAACCATAGCCCGCAGACAATTCATCAAAACCACAGGATACCTGAGCATTGGCTTTACCCTGTTTGGCTGTTCACCCAATGGCGATACTGCCCAAAAAAAGCCGGACACGGAGGGGAAAGAGGAAGATTTTAGCATGGCCGGGCCGACAGGGCCGCTGCCCGATCCTTCCCGAATAGATGCCTGGCTGCAAGTGCTGGAAGACGGCAGGGTGAGAATACTGACCGGTAAGATGGAACTGGGCCAGGGCCTTACCGTGGCCATACAGCAGGTGGCGGGCGAAGAACTGTATACCCCGCCCTCCCGGGTTGAGGTCGTACTGGCCGATACCGGCCGTACGCCGGATGAAGGCATTACCGCAGGTAGCCGTTCTATGGAGACCAGTGCGATGAACGTGCGGCGCGCCGCCGCCACGGCCCGCCGGCGGCTGCTTGAACTTGCCGCCGAAGAATGGGGTGTGGAGGCCGGCGAGTTGAGCCTGGAAGATGGGTTCATCAAACGAGCCAGCCATCAGGATCAGGTTTCCTTTGCCGCCATACTGAATGGCCGGCAACTCTCAGCGGAGATCCCGGAGGATGTGCCCCTGAAGCCCAAAGAAGAGTATCGTTGGGTAGGCCAGCCGGTACCCCATCCGGATGTGGAGAAGATCGTGCGGGGGGAGGCCCTGTATGTACAGGATATGCGCCTGCCGGAAATGGTGCACGCCCGGGTGGTGCGGCCACCGGTATACGGAGCAAAGCTTGAAAGCTGGAATAGGGAAGTGGAACAAATGCCGGGGGTGTTGAAGGTGGTGGAAAATGGTTCTTTCCTGGGCATGCTGGCGGAAGAAGAGCACCAGGCGGTCAAAGCTATGGAAAGCCTGCAGAAAAATGCACAGTGGAAAGGTGGTGATGAATTTCCAGAAGTCAACTCCTGGGCAGACTATATGGTAGCACAAACTGCCGGCGAAGAGAAAGAAACAGCAAAGGGCGGGGAGAACACCCATCATGCCATCTACTCCAAACCTTACGTCATGCATGGTTCCATTGGCCCTTCCTGTGCCATAGCCGCCTTTCAGGGCCGCCGGCTGCACATTTGGTCGCATACACAGGGGCCTTATCCGCTGCGGGCCACGATCGGCAATATGACCGGCCTTTCGGAAGATGATATTCGCGTGACTGGAGTGCGAGGTTCGGGCTGTTACGGGCATAATGGCGCCGATGATGTAGCCGCCGATGCAGCCCTCCTGGCCATGGCGCTGCCCGGCCGCCCGGTACGCCTGCAGTGGCAACGCCAGGATGAACACCTATGGGAACCCTATGGGCCGGCCATGCGCATGGAACTGTCTGCCCGCCTGAATAAAGAGGGCAGAATAGAAAATTGGAATTACGAGCTGTGGACGGACTCCCACGTGAACCGCCCCTTTGGCGATGCCGGAAAGCTGATCGCCGCCCGCTATCTGGCCAAGCCCTTTGCCTTCGACGAACCCACAGGGGTAGGGGGCGGAGCCCGCAATTCGGAACCCTATTACAAGATCCCGGGGGCAACGGTCAAAAAACACTTCGTCAATGGGCCCCTGCGTACTTCCGCCCTGCGCAGCCTGGGCGCTTACGCCAACGTATTTGCCATCGAGTCCTTCATGGACGAGCTGGCGGAAAAAGCGGGCCGCGATGCCCTGGAATTCCGCATTCGGCATCTGGAGGATGAACGGGCTATCGCCGTGATCGAGGAACTCAGAAAACAGACAGCAGGAGAATACCTGCAAGCGGGAGAAGGCCTGGGCTATGGCTTCGCCCGCTACAAAAATTCGGCTTCCTACTGCGCCGTAGCCTGCAAGGTGCAGGCCAGCCTGGATGAAAAAACCATTAAGCCACTGAAAATGTGGGCGGTGATCGATGCCGGCGAGGCCATCAATACCGATGGGCTGAAAGCGCAGACGGAAGGGGGCATGATACAGTCGGTGAGCTGGACACTGATGGAAGAGGTGCAGTTCAACGAGCAGGAAATTTTGAGCAAAGACTGGACGAGTTACGACATCATCCGCTATGATGCTACCCCGGAAACGGAGGTTGCTGTCATAAACCGCCCCGATCAGCCGCCTCTGGGCGCCGGCGAGGCCGCTCAGGGGCCTGCAGCAGCGGCTTTCGTCAATGCCATTTACAAGGCCACCGGTAAAAGAGTGCGGCATTTGCCGGTGCGGAAGGCTCTGTTTGGTAATGGTTAGCCGCCAGGCCAGGACGCAACTCACCGAAATAGAACGTCCGATTCAGCAACTTCCGTCCCCAACTGAACCCTCTCCTTTGCTATGCCCGGTAAGTGAATGTCATCCGTCCGTTTTCCATACACCTTCACGGCTTCCTCCAATTCACGGGGAAAGCTAAACCCTTCCGCCTTAAAGTTTTTGGCATTCTTTAAAACCAGGGCAGGGCCCTTTTCAGGGATAACAGTTACATTTTTCAGCCGTATATCTTTGGATTCCGAAAATTCCGCGCCGATGCCGGCGGTGATGTTTACATCTTCCAGGTTGATGTTCGAAATGTTCATCTCCGGCAGCCCGTTGAAAAGGATGGCCCTGGACGAGTTGCGCGAGCTTACGTTTTTGAAGTAGATGTTGCGGAAGGCAGGGGTTTCTTCCGTCACGGGAGGTATGGCCTCCTCGTCCGAAGTGCCATAACCGGCCGCCAGGGCTTCCGATACCGACTTGTTGCCGTAATACAGGTTGAAGATTATGGAATAGGTGACGATGTCGAACATGCTGATGTTGGAGACATAGATGTTCTCCACAACTCCGCCCCGGCCCCGGCGGCTTTTGAAACGCAGGCCCACATCCGTGCCCAGAAACTGGCAGTTGTTCACTGAAATATTCCGCACGCCTCCCGACATCTCGCTTCCCACGACGAAGCCACCGTGACCTTTGAATACCTTGCAGTTATCGATGATCACATTCTCGGTGGGCATACCGCGGCGGCGGCCGTCTTCGTCCTTGCCCGACTTGATGCAGATGCCGTCGTCTCCCACATCAAAACTGCTGTTCACGACAATGGCGTTCCTGCAGGATTCCAGGTCCAGGCCATCACCATTCTGAGAGTAGGAAGGATTCCGCACCGCGACTCCGTCGACGATCACATTCTCACACATCAAAGGGTGGATGTTCCAGGCCGGAGAATTCTGAAAGGTTACGCCTTCCAGCAGTACATTCCTGCAATTGACCAGGCTGACCATTACCGGGCGGAGAAAATCCTTGATCGCCTCCCAGTCTTCCTCGTTGGACAGAGCGCCCGGTACGTTCATATCACTGATTTCCTCACCCTTCAGGTATTTTTCCGAGGGGGCCCAGTAATCTTCCCCTTTCAGAATGCCGCCTCCGGAAACCACTTTCTTCCAGTGTTTTTCGGTCACTTTCTCCCTTTTCAGGGGGCGCCAGGCCTGTCCCGCGCCGTCTATGGCGCCAAAGCCGGTAATGGCTATATTTTCCAGATCCTTTCCGGAAATGGGGGATTGGCAGCGGCGGGTTTTTAATCCCTCAAAGGAGGTTTTTACCAATGGGTAGTCGTCTTTATCCGGGCTGAAAAGGATCAGGGCGCCTTTATCGAGAAAAAGGTTGACGTTGCTGCGCAGTACGATCGGCCCGGTAAACCAGACTCCGTTGGGTACTACCAGCGTTCCGCCTCCTTTTTGAACTAAGGCTTCAAAAGCCTTTTCGAAGGCTTCGGTATTTTTGACAATGCCGTCGCCTATGCCGCCAAAGTCCGTGAGGGATACTTTATTATCCGGAAATACCGGCCGTTGGACTTTGGGCATTTCGAAGGGCAGGCCTTCATGAAGATATTCATATCGGTAGGTATCATTTTGACCCCATCCCAAAAGTGGAAGGGCCAAAACCAGAAACACAACTAATTGCTTTGCTTGCTTCATCATTTCAATCTTCATTTTTGTTTTTTTCGCGCCATTTTGGATAGTCTTCGGCCAGCAGTTCTGCGGCCCAATCTCCGTAATAACTGTACCCCGCCCGGCGCTCGCGTTCCACTTTGCCCAGGGAATAGTGGATATCCCTGTCGCGGCCGGTAAAGATGGGCCGGTTCGTGCCTATTTCATAGAAGCGGGCCCAAAGCGGTTCGGCATGGGGGTCGGGTTCCGTCCAGCCATCGCGCTGCCCATCCGCGGCCAAGCCACGATGGTAGCGCAGGCCGGAGATCTGCACCGCCCGTAGCCACTCTACTGCCCCTTCGATGGCGGCAACCACTTCCGGGGAAGGGTTCTTGATGCCCATCAGGTAACGAACGATGGTCACGCTTTCCGCGCCCGACAGGGAGGGAGGTTCGAAATTGCGCCCCCAGGCTGGCTGCAGGGTGTTTTCATCGTGCTGGGCGCACCAGGCGGTGCGCTTACCGTCTACTATAACCTGGGTTTTCAAAATGCAATCGATCCCCTTTTCCACGGCTCCCGCCGCCCCGGCGCGGCCTTCTGCGCCTACAAATTCATAGGGCCTTTTGCCCTTAGCCACATCGCGGAGCAGCTTTATGACGTTCATCATGGCATTGTCGTTGTAGGTGATCCTGGAGTAATACCCACGATCGCGCAGTGGGTAGTACTGCGGCCAGCCGCCATTGGGATACTGGGCGGCAAGGAGGTAATCCAGGCCGCGCAGGAATGATTTTTTATACTTTTCCTCTCCGGTAGCCTGCACCATTAGTGCCAGGAAACGCATGGGGGTAATGGTGGCCTTATTGTCGATCGTATTGGCGGCTTTGCCGGTTCGAACCTTGTGGAGATACTCAGCAGAGCGAGCTGCTTCGGCCAGGTTGGTATTCTTTGGCCAGGCGCCGGCAACGGTTTGATATTGCAGCACATTGTCGGCAATGTCCCGTGCCACAGCGCTTTTGTACCATTCGGGCGCTTGCTTGAGCAGGGCCTCACCCCATTGATATTCCGGGGGTATGTCGGCAGCCGGCCCTTCGGCCCTGGCAGGAGCCCATCCTTCCATGATCTTATCAACTGTATATTCTCCTGCTTCTTTTTCGCTGAGCTGATCCGACCAGGCCACCCGCTTTTCGGGTGCTGCTCCCTGCCCCCGGGAGTGGTATTCCGCGTAAAATACCGTCTGTTCTTTTTCCGGGCTGTTCCAGTTGTGCCAGCCTTCCGGTACGATATGCTCCCCCAGTTCGCAGTTGATAAAAACTGTTTTGGCGTGATCCCGCCAGGGGCGGCCCAGGTACAGCTTGTTTACGCCCTCATCTGCTGTCAGCTCACAGTTGAGGAATACGAAACCAAAATCAATGCCCTGAGGTGTGGAAGCCGCCGTGATGTAAGAATCGGCCTTCGAGTGGATCCGGCAATTTTCAAATACGGCCGTGGCTGCTCCGAAGATGAAATCCGTGGTGCCTTCGATGTAACAGTTTGTAAAGTATTGCCGGGCGCCCTCGCCGGCCACGTACAGGGTGTCCTGATGGCCCTTGAAGGCACAGTTGACGAAAGCGCAGCGGTCAGCCTCTACTGCCAGGGCCACGGCCGGGCCCACCGGCCCGGCCGTATTTTCGACCGTCAGGTTCTCCGCCAGGAAATCGTTGGCCTGCACCAGCAGAGTGTAAGTGTGAAACGTGCTGTTGCGCCCCCGGCCGATGCTTTTGGAATGATCATCGTAGCGGATTATGGTTCCTTCCCTGCTTTCGCCGCGTAAGGTTAATAAAGTATTCCAGGCATGCACCTTCACCTTCTCCCAGTACACCCCGTCTTTAATGTAAATGGTAATGCGCTGGTCAGGGAAGGCCTTGGTAGCGTCGATGGCGGCCTGAATGCTGGTGAAATCGCCGCTGCCGTCCTGGGCAACCGTCATCTCCGTAGCATACTGAGCAAGGGAAAGGGGGAGCCAAAGGCAAAGAAAAAATGAAGAAGCCAGAAAAAACTTAATTTCTTTATTCATATTTCACCAAGCTGTTGACGTACACTTCCACATTATCATAGGCGGTGCTGAGGTCATTGCCGTTGGCCTCGTATTTTTCCGGGTCCAGTTTCTGTGCCGTCTTCCAATCATCCGGCATGCCGTCTTCCGAGCTGTCTGTGGGAGGGGGGGTGGAGGCCAGTTCCGGCCAGCCGCCCACATCGTGCTGCGAGTCGATGATGCCATGGGTGCTGCCGGCAGAGCCCGGAGCAGTAAAACTGCCGTTGCGCACATCTTCGATCACGCGCGCGTCCACGGCATCACGTACCAGCGAAGCACCGGCAATTTCGAGTACTTTTTCGTAAGCTTCCTCCGCTGAGTGGGTTGTGACATTGCCTTCCGTGGGGTGCTGCGATGTTCTCCGCATGGCTGTTTTATCGGCAGCGGAGACGGTTCCGTAACTGGAGTGAAACTGGTTGTATACGCCGTATGTCCAGTTGTCCTCCGTGGCCCGGGGGCTGCCTTCCAGGACGTTCCCGGCGATGTAGAATTTTCCCCAGATGTCATAGATGTCCGTACCGGGGTCCTTATTCTTGTCGATGGAAATGATGCGTTCCTTCTTGGTAGTGGCCGGGCCGGGCTTGTAGTAGCAGTTGACGATATTGACGTTCATGGCCTCGCCGCCGTAGCAGCTGTTGCTGGCCCAGTTGTAGATGACGTTATTTCTCAGGTCCACCAGGCCGGTAAGCGCAAAGGCGTCGCCGGCGGCTTCGCCGAGGCGCGGGTTGCGGCTGTCGTGGTGGGCCAGCAGGTTGTGATGGAAAGAAGCGTTTTTGCCACCCCAGATACCACCGTATCCGTGCGGGCCTTTTTCATGGATGGAGTTTCTCAGGCTCTCTGTGATCATACACCATTGAACTGTGGTGTTCTCATTGCCATAAAAGGTAACGCATTCATCATTGGACCAGCTCATAGAGCAGTGGTCGATGATGATGTTTTTTTGAAACCGGCCTTCCAGGGCATCGGCCTGCTGCTGGGCGTCATTGCCCAGGCGAAAGCGCAGGAAGCGGATGATGATGTTGTCGGCGTTAATGGTGACAGGGAAGTCCTTGATGCAGATGCCATCTCCCGGCGCCGTCTGCCCGGCGATGGTGAGGTCGCCGAACCGAATGTTCAGCCGGGATTTCAGCGCAATGGTTCCGGATACTTTAAACAGCACGTAGCGGGGGCCGGGACGGTCCACGGCTGCTCGAAAGCTGCCGGGGCCGGAATCGTTGAGGTTGGTCACGTAGAGGACCTTGCCGCCGCGCCCGCCGGTGGTATGCTGGCCGAAACCTTCCGCGCCGGGAAAGGCCAGAGCGGTTTCTTCTATCGGTGTCGGCTTGTCATCGTCTTCGATCTCTTTGGGTGTGTCGGCAGAGTCGCTGCAGTGGGAAAAGAGCGCGAAGCAAACAAGCCCCAACAGAGAAAACAGGGATTTGGTATGGTTCATTATTTCCGAATTGTGAACAACGATAGAAGAATGAAAATACGGATGACGCGGATTCGGAAGATTTTCGCAGAAGGTTTGGCTCGCGTAAATCCGCTCGATCCGCGTCATCGCCCGACGCTAAAGCTATGAGCGACAGTATCCGCGTTCGGCCTTTTCCTACAATTCCGCTCTCCAGCGCGGGTCGCCGGAATCGTACTTGCCGGAGAAGCTGGAATCTTTAAAGTGGAAATCCAGCCCCTCATAGGGGGCTACCCAAAGGTCTTCGGCCTTGCCGCCGTACTGCAGGGCAGGGAAGCCCGGTATTTCGGAGCCTTCGGAGAAGGCAAAGTCTCCGGTAGCGTAAGTGTTGACGACGCTGAAGTTGGTGCTCTCCAGGCCGTCTGCAATGCCCCGAATGTCGTAGGCGCCTGACCCTCCTTCATCCCAGCCGTGGCCCCAGACCGTATTCGTAATACTGATGCCATTGAGCACATTATTCAGCCCCTCGTCTCCCCGGTAGCGGAAAAGGCGGCCGCCGCCACCCACCGGCGCCTCGCTTACTGTGCAGGCGTCAATAACCAGAGACTGGCTGTTCTGGCGGGAAGTAATAAAGGTGTTGACCTTGCTGAAAGTGCTGTTCGTCAGGTTGATGTTGTTGATGTAAGCTCCTCCTTCCCCATCGGTATCTGCAGTGAAGATGCCATAGCCACCGATGTGGTGGACGATGCTGTTATTGATCGTATAGTTTTCCACATATACCGACCCTCTGACTCTGATGATCCCTCTGAAATGGCTGAGTATGCAGTTGTCAAAAGTCAGCTCATTGACGGTGGTCGTCTCGTCGTTGTTTGGGTTAAAGACGTAGTCGCCGCCAATATCTTCACCTTTCAGCTCCAGGTCGATAAAGCGGATGTGATCGATAGAAGAACCGCCTTCGATATTCCAGTTGCCGGTGGTAAAGAGGATGGCTTTCTGCTCTTCAAAACCATAGGCTCCCCGGATGGTGATGGACTTGTTAAGGTCCTCTTCGGGGAAGTTATATTGTACGCCCTTTTTGAGCAGAATGATGTGGCCATCAGCGGCAGCCAGTAGTGCGGCGCTTACGGCATCGGGGTCTTCGCTGCCGGTGAGGTCAATGACGTTGGGGTCATTCGGGTCTACGCCTTTTTCCAGGGTCATGAAGGTTTCCCAGCCGCGGAGGTTTTCCCCATTGGCGCCGCTGTAGATGGCCACCTGGTATTCCGTGGAAGGCTCCAGGCCGTCGATGATGGCCACGCCATTTGCCTGAGCTTCCTCATCCACTTCATACTCCGCCAGCGGTTCTCTCAGCTTCAGGTCATCCGGAGCGAATGTCCTGATCCGGGTAACGGGAGCGCCCAGCGTCTGCCAGGTGACCTTTACGGCCACATCGATCACATCGTTTTTGCCGGGGATGTTCAGGATAGAGGGAAAGCGCTCGGTCCTCACATTGCCGAGGTCGGAGACTCGGCTGTCGAACTCGGCGTTGGCGGCATGAGCCGTGGCTCGTACCTGGTACAGGGTATTCCAGAGCAATTCGTCCCCATCCAACAGTTCCTGGTTGATCACCACGTAATGGGTATCTGTATCGATGGTGTAATCGATGGTGGCAAAGGTATCCCGGCTCACCTCGATGGTGTAGGATACCGCTTCCCGGATGTTGCCCATGTTGACTATGATGGTGTTGAGGTCGGCCATCAGCTCTTCATTGAGCACCGGGCGGAAGAGGCGGGTCTTGGCGAATTGCTCCTCTTCTTCACAGCCGGCGAATAGAGCCATTCCGGCGAACAGGGCGATGAACAGCCCGTATATATTGAATTTGAAGATCTTCATTTTTTCAAAATTTCAGATGATTGGAAATTTTCCTGGTTTAGCCCGCAAGCTTCCCGGCCATTTCGTTGATTCCGGGAAGCATGCAGGGCCCAATCGCGCCAGGCTAGAACATATAGCCATCGTTTGTCAATGCTCCCTGGCTGTTGGTAATGGCCTCGGCGGGAATGGGGAAGATGTACCTCACCACACCCGGCACAGGGCCGTTGATGTAGTTGGCCCAGTCTCTCGTGATCCACTCCTGGTAGGTCGTCACATCGTCGTGCAGGCTCAGCAGGAAGGTTTGGCGGTTCCAGCTTTCGTCGGGCGGGGCCGCCAGTTTGCGGTTGGGGTTCAGCAAGATGAAGTTGCCACTTCCATCCACTTTCCAGTACAGGTAGTCTGGCAGGCCGGAATACTGCCCGGATCCGGTATAGGCGGCATCGGCCATGGCCTTCAGCGTCTCCACGGTTTCCGCTACTTTTTCGGAGTAGATGTTCCAGCGGATGAGTTCGTACTTGCGGATCATTTCCCCGCCGAATTCCCAGGCACGTTCGTTCACAATGGCCTCGAAAAAGGACTGTTTGCCGGCCGATACACTGGCTACATAGGCATCCACCTTTTCTCCCCAGTGTTCGGGGGGGAGGGCGCGTTGCCGCACCCGCTTCAGGGCTTCCTGAGCGGTGCCCGAGGGGCCGTTCAGCTCGTTCTCGGCTTCGGCATACATCAGCAGCACATCGGCATAGCGCATCATCGGCCAGTTGATGCCGGTGCCCTTGGCGGAGTTGGCGCCCGGAGGGTTGTCCAGGAAGTGGCGGCTCCATTTGCCCTGGGAAAT
>CAYVVK010000079.1:0-14243 GCA_964454855.1 uncultured Phaeodactylibacter sp.
TCTCCCAGTCCCCCAGTCCCCCAGTCACCCAGTCCCCAAGTCTCCTGTTTGCAGTGAGCAGTAGGCGCCCTCCCCTCCTAGTCCCCATTCACCACCTCAAATTCCGTCCTCCGGTTCTCTTGCCTGCCCTCCGGTGTTTCATTCGTGGCAATGGGCCTGGTTTCGCCATACCCTTTATAGCGCAGCCGCTCCGGGTTGATGCCCTGGCGGACGAGATAATCGTACACCGCCCTGGCGCGGTTTTCCGACAGCAGCAGGTTGTCCTCCTCACTGCCTACATCATCGGTATGGCCGTTGATCTGTATGTGCAGCTGTGGGTTTTCTTCCAGAAGGTGCTGCAGTCGGTGGAGTTCGGCGGTGGATTCCGGGCGCAGGGCGGCGGAAGCTGTTTCGAAGAACACATTCTTCAGGATGACCGGTTTTGCCGCGGCCGGTATTTCCGCCAGGGGTTCGGCAATGGGGTTGAGTTTGATCTTCAGCAGGAAGGGGTCGGTGATGCCGCTGGCTTCGGAAAGGGCGAAGTTTTCAGAATGAAAGAGATAGCCCTTTTTCGACACATTGAGGGCATAGTCGTTGCCCGTGGGAAGAACCACCAGGAACTCTCCCTCTTCATCCGTTTGCGCCTGAACAAAGCTATCCCCCGAATCCAGTTGAATAAAATCGACCTCGGCGATCAGTGGTTTTTGGGTAAGGGCGTCGCGCACAATGGCCTTCACATAGGTTACCGCCTGGGGCCGTATATCGGGGTAAAGCTCGAAGCTATAGATATCGGAAGCGCGGCGCAGCAACTTGCGATCTTGGGGCACCAGGCTATCCACCAGCCCCGCCCGGTCGGTGGAGAAATAAGCCGTCTGGCCGTCCAGGCTCACCGCCAGGGCGCCCTCGTTGGCCTCGGTATTAATGGGGTAGCCCAGGTTTTTGGGGGTAGCCCAGCTGCCGTCCTCTTCCCGGCGGGACAGGTAGAGGTCGAAACCGCCCAGGCTGGGGTGCCCGTCCGACATGAAGTAAAGGGTCTGCCCATCGGGATGGATGAAGGGCGCCTGCTCTCTTTCCGCCGTATTGATCCTCGGGCCCAGGTTTTGGGGTGAGCTCCAGCTGCCATCGGGCTGGCGCCGGCTGTACCAAAGGTCGATCAACCCCTGGCCGCCTTTGCGGTCGCTCACGAAGTACAGCGTCTTGCCATCTGCCGAGAGGGAAGGTTGAGACTCCCAGCCGCTGGTATTGACGGGGCTGCCGAGGTTGCGGGCCGGCTGCCATTGCCCGTTCTTCATTTCCGAGAGGTAGAGGTCGCAGCGCCCCAGGCCCGACTGCCGGTCGCAGGCGGTAAAGACCAGGGCCTTGCCATTGGCGGCGATGCTCTGTGCGCCTTCGCTGAGCTGCGGATGGTTAATATTATCGAGGGGAACGGCAGGCAGCCAGGCCCCGCCTTCTTTTCGGGAGAGGTAAAAATCCTCCTGGTTGCCGACGACGCGCACAAAGATCAGGGTCTCCTCATCGGCAGTCAGAGAAGGCAGGTATTCGGGAAGCTCGGTATTGACGCCGGGGCCCAGGCTCTGCGGAGCGAAAGGCACCGGTTCCTGGCGGGTACTGGCGGCCAGCCTGGCGCTCTCTTTGAGGCGTTCGGCCTCGATCTCCCTTTTGCCACGGGCCTTATCAGAGGACAGATACTGATCGATATGTGTGATGGCCTCGGCATATTTCTGCTGTTCGAATTCGGCCTTAGCGGTGAGAAAGTAGGCCAGCGGAGCGTAATCCGCGCCGCTGGCCAGGGCTTTCTCAAATTCTTCTTCTGCTCTGTCAAATTGCTCCATTTGCAACAACAGGTCGGCATAGGTCAGCCGGGCATCGATAAATGCGGGTTCCTTCTGGAGGGCCTTTTCGAGGGCTTTCAGGGCCTCAGGCGCACGCAGCGCGTTGATGTGCTGGCGGGCCTCTTCGTAATAGTTAAGGGCTTTGCGGGGGGCGTCTTTTTCAGTATAGTATGCCTGGGCGTAGGAAGCCGTGAATAAAGGCATGGCTCCCAGCAGGAAAAGCAAGAGGTAGCGTATCATGTTTTCTCTTTGTGTATTCTATTGTCTTAACGCCTAATCCGAAGCGAAGTTATGGGTAGAAATAAAAAAGCCATTGGCGGAGGGGCCCACCAATGGCATGTTGTGTCGATCTTTTCCGGAAGGCAGCGGGAAGAGCCCTTAGGCCGCTTCCTCGAGCAGTTCGGCAGCGCGTTTGGAGCCGCGGTTGGCCGCTTCTTCCCAATCTTTCTTAAAACCACCTTTTCCGGCTTTCTTCAGGGCGATGCCGCGGAAGAGCAATTGCTCGGCCTCGCTTATCCCTTCCAGTTCACCGGGTATCTCCAGAGACTGGTCGAAGGCCTTTATGGAGTCGGCGTATTTCCCGGTCTCCAGCAGCGCGCGGCCGAAGTTAAAGAACGCTTCCTTGCGCCACTTGTAATTGGGGTCATCGCTCTCGAATTCCCGCCTGGTGAAGAGTTTCAGTTCAAAAGCAGCTTTGTCGTACTCTTCCAGTTTCAGGTGGCAGAGGGCCTTCAGGCGGCGTGCTTTCCAGTATATAGGCTGCAGGGGAATGGACCCCTTGGCGGCCAGGCCGAAATCTTCGGCGGCGCCTTTATAATTTTCATTGGCCATTTTGACAAAGGCCCGGCCCAGGTAAGGCTCCGCTGCGCCGGGGTTGATATTGATGCTCTTGGAGTAATCGTAGAGCGCATCTTCGTAATTGCGTAACTGATAGTTGACGAAGCCCCGGCGCTCATAGGCCTTGGCATGGCGTTCAAATTTCTCGATGGCCCGGTTCAGGGCTTTCATGGCCTCTGCTTCCCGGCCGGCTTCCATGACCAGCTCGCGGCCCCGCAGAAAGGCCTGTACGGCCGCTTTGTCACCCCGGGGTTCGACGTGCCGGTAATCGATCACTTTGCCATCTTCGACCATCCAGGCGCTCAGGCCGCCGGCGATGGCATACTGAACGATAAATTCCAGCATGTTGATGGTATTGCTCCATTCCTTTTTGGAGGCCTGGGCGATGAGCCGGGGAATTTCCATGGTGAAAGATTCTTCGTTGAAGATATCTTCCATTTTTATCAGGAGAACATTGCGGTAGTAGTTCTCCGAGCGGTGCTCGAACATCTGGAGAACGCGCTCGAAGCTGCGCTTAGTACCGAACTCTAATTGTCCGGAGAAGATTGTCTTGTAAGTCATCGTGCTGCCTTTTTTTGATTGTATGTGTTTAGCCATAGTATTTTCAATCCCTTACGGGCCAAATTTCCGTACTTATCCACGCTCTCCTGCCGAGGCTTTTTCTACATGCAGGGCAGGTGCGCGGCATTTACCACTGCCTGGTGAGCAGTTTGATGGGTTTTATTTATCTGAGCGGCGCTCAGCGTTCTATACCCGAACAGCGCAAAGCCATCAGGAGCCAGTGTGATCGTCGCCTTAGCAGGCGCCCGGGAGAATGGCACATTCCCGGAGCTGCTATTTGCAAGTTGGAAGAGCTAGCTGCTTACCTCTGAATTCAGCCGGGAAGGCTCGGGAGACAAACAAGCCGATGGTTTTCTCTGGCTTAATTACTTTGTAATTCAGCCACCTTATATTCAAACTGTAAAATAGATTGGGAAAAACTCTATACGAGTCGCCTTTATCGTCTAACATACAAATGTCTGAATTATTTGCTTTAAAGGCAAGTTATGCGCCTGGTAAATGTTACAAAAAACTGGAGAAAAATTTCCACATCTCACATAAGCGCGCTGTTGAAAAACCTGCTCAAATTGTTGGGGGACTGGTGGAAAAACTGTTGGTATCGGTGATGAGGAGCGCAAAAAACTGCGTGCGCCTTGTTACGAAACATAATCTTCGCCCATCTAGCCGTATTTTACACATACGTTTTTCGCCTCCGTGAAAAAGCGCAAAGCTTCCCGCCCGCCTTCCCTGCCGACGCCGGAATTTTTCACGCCACCGAAGGGCGTCCGCAGGTCGCGCACCATCCAGCAATTGACCCACACGATCCCCGCCTGCAGCTGTTCGGCCACCCGGTTGGCGCGGGAAATGTCCTTTGTCCAAACCGTAGCCGACAAGCCGTAGGGCGTGCCGTTGGCCAGGGCGGTGGCCTCCTCCTCCGTATCAAAAGGCGAGATGGTGACTACCGGCCCGAAGATCTCCTCCTGGTTGGTGCGGCATTCCAGCGACAGCCCTTCGATGACCGCCGGGCGAAGGAAATACCCCTCTTCGTACTCGCCCTGCATCTCTACGCGGTTGCCGCCGCAGAGTATGGCCCCTCCTTCCACTTCCGCCAGCGACAAGTAGCCCTGCACTTTCTCCATATGCGATTTGGACACCAGGGCGCCCAGGTCGGTCACTGTGGAAAAAGGGTCGCCTACTTTTAAGAACTGCGTGCGCTTGACCAGTTCGTCCCTGAATTTTTCATAGATCGGGCGCTCGATGTAGATGCGGGAGCCGCACAGGCAGATCTGCCCATTGTTAGAAAAGGAGGAGCGCAGGGTGTTGACCATCATGTCATCGAAATCACAGTCGGCAAAGATCAGGTTGGGGTTCTTGCCGCCCAGCTCCAGCGACAGCTTCTTGAAGGCCGGAGCAGCCGTGCGGGCGATCTGCTGCCCGGTGGCCGTCCCACCGGTAAAAGAAATGGCCTTTACCTTGGGATGCTCTACGATGGCCTGACCGGCATTGGGGCCCAGGCCGTGCACGATATTGAGCACTCCTGCCGGCAGGCCGGCCTCCATACAAGCCTTGGAAAGCATGTAGGCTGTCATGGGGGTCAGTTCCGAAGGTTTGGCCACCACGCAATTGCCCGTAGCCAGGGCCGGCGCGATCTTCCAGGTAAATAGATACAGGGGAAGGTTCCAGGGAGAAATGCAGCCTACCACCCCCAGGGGTTGCCGTAGGGTGTAGTTGATGGCTTCTCCCGCCATATGGTGCGACTCGGAGCCGAACTGCAGTACTGCGGTGGCAAAAAAACGGAAATTGGACTGGGCACGCGGAATATCCACACTCAGAGACATGGAGAGCGGCTTGCCGGAATCGATGGTTTCGGCGCGGGCGAATTCCTCCATGTTCTGCTCGATGATGTCCGCAATGCGCATCAGCAGCCGGAAACGCTTGCGCGGCTCCGCAACCGACCATTCCCGGAAGGCGCGCTCTGCAGCTTCCACCGCTCGTTGTACATCCTGCTCACCGGAATCCGGCAGATGGGAGTACACCTTTCCGGTAGCGGGGTTGATATTGTCGAGATAATTGCCGGAAGCAGCAGGCACCAGAGCGCCGTCGATGTAATTCTTTATGTATTTGTCCTGTGTCATGAAGGGGGGAGATGGTTGATTCGTTGATTCCTGCCTTCGCTGAGGCTTCGGCAGGCAGGCGTGATTCGCTCTGCCCGCCCGCAGCTTTAGCGAAGGCGGGTGACTCGAAATTGGTTGATTGGGGAAGTAGGGAAGCGGAAAACGCTTCCCGGATGAATATGCGCAGGGGCTTATAAATGTAAAACCTTAAATCGTAAAATCAAAGCCCCATCGGAGCGTAACCTTGGTAGCGGCGAATGCCGGTAATCCAGCAATCAAAAATCCCCGTTCGCTTCCCGGTAGGTGACGGCCAGCACAAGCTGGCCCACCGCCCGCAGGGTGCGCGGGTCGATGACATCCATATCATCATCATGGGTGTGCCAGTAGGCCCCGAAGCCGGTTTCCGTGCCGATGGGCCGGTTGATGATATCTATCATCGGTATCCTGGCGATGGTATTGACGAAATAGTGGTCGTCGGTGATGCCTCCGGCGGTGGCGTCGACGAAGTAGTTGCCATAGCCCATGTTCTGAGCCAGTTTCCAAACCTTGCGCGTCAGCTGCGGGGCAAATTGAAGGGAAAACTCTTCCTGTGGAAAACGGGCTCCCCTGGCGCCCACCATATCGAGGAGGATGCCGTATTTGGGCCGCTTTTCGCCGCTTACGTGCAAGTTGCGCGACCAGTACTGCGAGCCCAGGGCGTAGGTTTCGGGCCGGCCGCTGCCGCTCTCCCCGTAATCTTCTACATCGAAGAGCACGATATCCACGCCCATCTCGATGGGGTGGGCCTGCAGCTGCCGGGCTACTTCCAGCAGTACGGCTACTCCGCTACCGCCGTCATCGGCGCCGAGTATGGGTTCACCGGTGCGTTCGGTGCTCAGCGGTGAATCGGCAAAGGGCCGGGTATCCCAGTGCGCGGCCAGGACAATGCGCTTGGTAGCCTCCGGATTGTACTGAGCAATGATATTGGTGGCTTTTAATGTCTCTCCCGTATAGGCCTGAGCATCGAAGTCCTGCTCGATCACCGAAGCGCCATAGCTTTTGAACTTGTCCACCAGCCAGTTTTTGCATTGCTGGTGGGCCTCCGTATTGGGTACGCGCGGCCCGAAACTCACCTGGGCCTCC
The DNA here is from genome assembly GCA_964454855.1 of uncultured Phaeodactylibacter sp. Lineage (GTDB taxonomy): Bacteria > Bacteroidota > Bacteroidia > Chitinophagales > Saprospiraceae > CAYVVK01. Next base: position 6,425 of record CAYVVK010000079.1, read on the forward strand.
ACGAAGGCAAAGGCCGAGTCGCGTTCAAAACGAGGTACCGGCACTTTTTTTGCCGACGGTTCCTCTGTGGCCGTCTCTTCTTTGGCCTGGCTGGCGGAACGGTCGGCCTGGCAGGCCCACAGGCCGGTGATCAACAGGGCCGTAAGAACCCCCCAAAGGAGCTTGTTAGTCATGTGCATTCAGGATTTTTTTCAGTTTTTACTTTTTAAATGCCTGGACGGGAACAATGCAACAATAGAGCAATTTAACAATTTGCCCCAGAAGCCCGGGATTAAGGCTTTTAGCTTTCCGCAGGCGAAGTATTATAAGGAAAATACTCTTGTCCGGGTACTTACCTTTTACCTTCAAAAGTGTTTCCACCCCTGCGCCGTAATGTCATGAATATTGCCGCCCCTGGTATGGAGCTTTGCTCCATCTTCCGCCGGGACGATCTCACCGGCGATATAGAGGTCCGGCAGATATTTAACCGTTTCCAGGCTGTCGGGGCTGACGGTGAAGAGCAATTCGTAGTCCTCTCCCCCGCTCAGCGCACAGGTAATGGGGTCCAGGTTGAAATCCACGGCCTGTACCTGGGCATCGGGGTGAATGGGCACGCCGCTCTCTTCGATGAAGGCTCCCACGTTTGAAGCTTTACAGATGTGGAGGATCTCCGACGCCACCCCATCCGAGATATCGATCATGGCGGTGGGCACGAGCTTGTTCTTGGCGAAGATTTCGATCATATCGCGGCGGGCCTCCGGTTTTAGCTGCCGCCCGATGAGGTAGTCATGGCCTTCCAGTTCGGGCTGTATGCCGGGGTTGGAAAGGTACACCTGCTTTTCCCGCTCCAGCAGCTGCAGGCCCAGATAAGCGGCGCCCACATTGCCGGTAATACAGACCAGGTCACCTACCTTCGCACCCGAACGGTAGGTGAGTTTATCCTTTCCCCCCTGCCCTATGGCTGTTACGCTGATGGCCAGGCCCCGGGGAGAGGAAGTAGTGTCGCCGCCTACCAGGTCCACCTGATAATACTCACAGGCCGCCCGGATGCCGGCGTACAGTTCCTCCAGGGCCTCTACGGAAAATCGGTTGGAAATGGCGATGGATACCGTCACCTGTTTAGGGCGGGCGTTCATGGCGTAAATGTCGGAGAGGTTGACGACCACCGATTTGTAGCCGAGGTGCCTGAGCGGGGTGTACATCAGGTCGAAGTGGATACCCTCAATGAGCATGTCGGTAGAAACCACCGTCATGAAGTTGCCGTTGTCGATCACGGCCGCATCATCTCCCACGCCTTTCACGGAAGAGGGGTTGCGCAGGGGGAAGTTCTGCGTCAGGTGATCGATGAGGCCGAATTCTCCCAGTTCGTTGACATCGGTGCGTTGGGGTTGTTGCGATTTATCCTGTGGCATATCTTTTTTGTTATTAGTTGTGAGTTGTTGTATGAAACCAACAACTCACAACCAACAACGGCTGAGGGAGCGCTCAGGTTGTGCAGATGACATGTTAACATTTGAGGTTTTCCGGCTTTTGATGGCCGCTCTGTTCATCAACATCAGGGTAGATCCTGAGTATCGGGATGGAGAACGGGTATTGGACGGCTGTTCTTTTTAATGAAATGGAAAATCCGTTTTTGGGCCCGCACCGGCCAAGCGCGAGCGACCTCAAAGAGAAGATCAGCAACATAAGGATGAACGGGGGGCTGGCCATTTCCTTTGACAAGGAAAACCCCACTTTCGATGGCTTCGATGATCCATCCCTGACTCAGTCTACCAGGCAGGCCTTATCGGAGAGCCAGGTACCGACCGACAGGATAGACGAGCTTCTGGCATTTTACAACGACCCCGTCTTTCAGGAAAAAGTGGATGGAGGCCCCTACACCGGCCGGCTGCTGATCAGCACGGTCAGCCACTCCAACGAAACGCTGACGGGAACCTCCATCCCCAATGGGAATTTCGCCAGCGCCGAAGCCATCGAGCGGGCCATCGAAGCTTGTAATACGTTTCTGGACGACAGGCCTGCCGACAGGAATTTCATCATTGATTACTACGGTGTCGAATTTCAGTAAGGTACATAATGGTATTAACAGAAAGCAAGACCCCTACGCCCACCGGCATCAGCAGGGAGATGCCGAACAATGCCTCATAATAAAAGGGCAGAAAACCCATCGCCCCCCAAAACAGGGTGCCCTGCAGGAAGAGCAGGGCCTCGCTGCCGATAAAGCCCGCCAGCAACAGCAGCAGGCCGGCCCGGGCAACTGCCGGTTCCAGCTTCAGGTACCCCTTCAGGGCACTGAACCCGAGGAGGAACATAGTAATGACGCCCAATAGCACCAGATGAATAAAGCCGATCACAAAATTGCGGATCGTGTAGGCCACGGTTGCGATATAGGGGATCACCACCGCAGCCTGCATCAGCACCTTCAGGGCGAAGCAGGCAAAGGCCAGCTTGACCAGGAAAAAACCCCAGCCACCGAGCTGCCGGTGCAAAGGGCCATGGATACTGTAGATCAGGAAAACAAAGAACAAAGCAGCCGCCCCTTGCAGGCTTACCCCCAGGCTGTTGGCGGCAAATACCATGGGCAGGGGTTCCGCCCAGGCTACCGCCAGCGCATAGGTGAAAAAGGAAGAAACGGCCAGTAGCCAGAAGAAGTAGCGGGCCGCCCCGGGAGGCACTTCGATATTCCGGCTCTCCAGAAGCCGAAAGAAAAGAGCCAGCACCGCAAAGGTGAACCAGCCGTTGAACTGGAAGTGCAGGTAAAACTGTATCGCCATGTGATAGATGGCCTTGTTCTGGTAGCCAAAAACCATGATGGGCGCCATGCCCCAAAGCGCTACCGTGGAGAACAACATAAATAATAGGGCCGCTTTAGCGAACAGGACAGAAAAGCCATTCCGCCTACGGATGTCCTTCCAAAACCGGTAGGCAAAAAAATAAGACAGCAAGGTATGGACGGATGAAAAGGCAATGGCCCAGCCCCCATATCCCTGGAGCGGAAAAGCGATCAGCATGCCGATGACGGCAACCTGGCTCAGCAGGAAAATATCGCGGTAGAAGGCCACCCCCTGTTTTTCTTCTGGCAGGAAACTGCCGGCCAGCAGGGCGTAAATGGCCAGGTACACCCAGCCCAGCATAGCGGTATGGGAATGGCCGTGCAGAAAGTAGCGAAACTTCAGCCAGGGGAGCTCTTCCACGAAAGCGTAGCGCAATATCGCGCCCATTATGGCAGCGATAAAGAGATTGACGAGCGCAACGCGCAACCACACTTTTGACATAACATATTATGTTTTGGGCTGCTTGCCCCTGCTCGCTCGCCATAGCCTTCCTTACGGCCCAAAGGCCATAGGATACATGAAATGTGGCTGTACTTAAAAGCATCAAGCCGGAAAGTCGCTCTGCCTGGCGGAGAAGGGGCAAAGAGGGCTCAGCCAGGAGGGCCGGAGGTGGCAGCCCGGCTGAGCTCTTTTTAACTTTTTACCTCGGAGTTTTTACCTTTTACCTTAATCTAGTGCTCCGCCACTTCATGCCCGTCGTTGGCGTACATAAATTCCAGTACCTCGCGGGCATCTTCGACAGAGAGGTTCTGGTTCGGCATGCGCACCAAACACTCTTTGAGCAGTTCCCGGGCCACGGGGTCTTCTTCCAGCATGGCCTCCACATTGGTGGTCATGTTCATGATCCATTCCGGCTTGCGGCGTTTGGTGATACCTTCCCAGCCGGGGCCGACCACCCGCTTATCGTTGAGTTTGTGGCAGGCGGCGCATTTCATTTCGTAGATGGCCCTGCCGCTTTCCACCATACCTGCTTTGAGGGGATTGTTGAGGGCCACTTCCTTAGTTTCTCCGATGCCCTTGCCATCATCCGGTTTGGGGTCATCGATCATACTCTTCGGCGGTTTTGATGTAGCAGAGCCGGCCGATGAGGCATCGCCACCACAGGCGTATGCAAAAAATGCTAAAGCGAGAAAGATTGCTAACTGTTTCATGTTTTTAGTTTAAGCAAGTGGAGGAGTGATTTCGACCCTGTACTACTATTGCAAACAAAAAAATTCACTTATGAAGAATCGAACTGGCATCCATTATTTCACCCTACCTCTGCTGGCGGCCCTGGCCTTTACCCTGCTTAGCTGCGGCAGCCAGAGCAATCAGCCGGGAGGTGCCCTTGCCGATGATGTCGCTTCTCAGGTATACGTTCCCCCTGGAGAGTACGACGAGTTCTACGGCTTCTTTTCCGGAGGCTTCAGCGGCCAGCTCAGCGTCTACGGCCTGCCCTCGGGCCGCCTGCTGAAGATCATCCCCGTGTTCTCTCTGGACGGCGAAAAGGGATACGGCTTCAACGAAGAAACCAAACCCCTGCTTCAGACCTCTCATGGCTTCATCCCCTGGGATGACGCCCACCACCCCGAACTTTCGCAGACCAATGGCGAAACCGATGGGCGCTGGATATTCATCAACGGCAACAACACCCCGAGGATCGCCCGCATCGACCTGACGACCTTCGAGACAGTAGAGATCATCGAGATCCCGAACAGCGGCGGCAACCACAGCTCGCCCTTCACCACTGAAAATACCGAGTACGTAGTGGCTGGCACGCGCTTCGGCGTGCCCTATCCGCAGAGTGACGTGGCCATCGACAGCTATGAGGAAAACTTCAAAGGCATGCTGTCCTACATCAGTGTAGGCGAAGAGGGTGAAATGGACATCGCCTTCCAGGTCTTGCTGCCCGCCTTCGATTATGACCTGGCCCACTCCGGCAAAGGTGCTTCCCACGGCTGGACCTTCTTCACTTCCTATAATACGGAGCAGTCCAACACCCTGCTGGAAGTCAACGCCTCCCAGAATGACAAGGACTTCATTGCCGCCGTCAACTGGAAGAAGGCTGAAGAATACCTCAAAGAAGGGAAATTCCGCGAAGTGCCTGCCCAATATGCACACAACGTATACAGTGAAAAAACGCACCAGGCTACTTCCACTATGAAAGACAAGGTGAAAGTGCTGATCCCCTCCGAGTGCCCCGGGCTGGTGTACTTCCTGCCCACGCCCAAGTCGCCCCACGGCGTCGACGTAGACCCCACAGGGGAATACATCGTAGGCAACGGCAAATTATCAGCCGACCTCACCGTCCACTCTTTCAGCAAGATGCTGAAGGCCATCGAGGCCCAGGCTTTTGAAAAAGAAATTGACGGCATTCCCGTGCTGAAGTTTGAAGAAGTCCTAGCCGGCGTGGTGAAAGAGCCCGGCCTCGGGCCCTTGCACACCGAGTTCGACAACCGCGGAAACGCCTACACCACCTTCTTCATCTCTTCCGAGATCGTGAAGTGGAAAGTCGGTACATGGGAAGTACTCGACCGGGTGCCCTGCTACTATTCCGTAGGCCACCTGATGATCCCGGGCGGCGACTCCAAGAACCCGGAAGGCAAGTACATGGTGGCCCTCAACAAGATCACCAAGGACCGCTACCTGCCCACCGGCCCGGAGCTGGCACACTCCGCCCAGCTGTACGACATCTCGGGCGACAAGATGAAGCTGCTGCTCGACTTCCCCACGGTAGGAGAGCCGCACTACGCACAGGGCATCTCCGCCGGGCGCGTCATGCCGAATTCCAAGAAGATATACCCCATCGAGGAGAACGAACACCCCTATCGAACCATGGGCGAGAAGCAGGCCAGAGTGGAGCGTGAAGGCAACAACGTACACGTGTACATGACCACCATCCGCAGCCACTTTGCACCGGATAATATCGAAGGCGTGAAAGTAGGCGACAAGGTGTACTTCCACGTGACTAACCTCGAACAGGATTGGGACGTGCCCCACGGCCTGGCCGTTATGGGCGCCAATAATGCCGAGCTGCTCGTCATGCCCGGGCAAACCGAGACCTTGCTCTGGGAACCCAAAAAGGAAGGAGTATATCCTTTTTACTGCACAGACTTCTGCTCTGCGCTGCACCAGGAAATGCAAGGTTACGTCAGGGTGTCGCCGAGAAATTCGGACATCGCCCTGAAGTGGAAACTGGGAGAAGACGAACCTCTGCAATAAGACTTGATCTGGCTCGGGGAGCCGGGCCCTGCAGGTTCCGGCTCCCACCCTTAATACTTCAAACAATGAAACAATTACCGCGCGTTCTGATGATCCTGGCGGCCGTATCGCTGGCCATGCTTTTTGTTTTCCCCATGTGGCGCATCACGCTGATCGCTCCGCAGTATCCGGATGGCGTGACCATGTACATCTGGATCAACAAGATAAGCGGGGACAGCCCCGGCACCCTTCAGAATATCAATATTCTGAACCACTACGTCGGCATGCAGTACATCGAGCCCGACGCCATACCCGAGCTGAAGTACTTTCCCTACGTCATCATTGCCCTCGCAGGCCTGGCGCTGCTGGCCGCCGCCATCAACAAGCGGCAGTTCTATCTGGCATGGGCGATATTATTCGCCATACTTGCCGGCCTGGGTTTATATGATTTCTACCTCTGGGAATACGATTACGGGCACAACCTCAGCGATACCGCTCCGATAAAAATTCCGGGAGCGTCGTTCCAGCCACCGCTGCTGGGTAGCAAAACCATACTGAATTTCATTGCCGAGTCCTATCCGGCTCTGGGTGGGTACTTTGCCGGCCTTTCCGCCCTGCTGGCGGTAGCGGCCTGGTGGCTGAGATCCAAAGCCCGCAAACAAAGTGAGCCGGCACCAAAGAGCGAAATGGCAGGGGTATCCATGAATTAAAAATACAGTAAGATGCGCATTCTAATCTCTTTCGCTATTGTTTTTCTCATCGGTACTGCCGCCCAGGGGGGCGCCATCACGGTCTGTGACAGCTGTGCCTACACCTGTATCGAAGAGGCCCTTGCCGTGGCGGAAGCCGGCGACGAGATCCTCCTGCAGGGTGGCCACTACCGGGAAGGAAACCTCCTCATCGATAAACCCATCCACCTGCGGGGGGAAAACAACCCCATCCTGGACGGCGAAGGCCAGGCGGAGGTGCTCACCGTCATCGCCGATGGGGTCACCGTCGAAGGGCTGACCGTGCAGAATGTGGGCACCAGTTATGTGGAAGACCGCGCCGGCATACGGATACGGCGCGCCAAAGATTTCACCATCCGCAACAATACGCTCAGAAATACCTTCTTCGGCATCTACCTGGAACACTGTAAAGAAGGCGTGATTACCGGCAATGAGGTCATCGGCCAGGCCGTGGAGGAAATGTCTTCCGGCAATGCCATCCACCTCTGGTACTGTAAGCAGGTGCGGGTGGAAGACAACCTGGTGCGCGGCCATCGTGACGGCATTTACCTGGAATTCGTCGACAGCAGCCGCATCCGTAACAACCTCAGCGAAGACAACCTCCGCTATGGCCTGCACTTTATGTTCTCCAACGATGACGACTATTCCCGGAACACCTTCCGCCGCAACGGCGCCGGGGTGGCCGTGATGTTCTCCCGCAATATCAACATGTGGGAGAATCATTTTGAATACAACTGGGGGCGGGCGGCCTATGGCCTGCTCCTCAAGGAGATCTACGATGCCGAGATCAGCCGGAATGTGTTCCGGGAAAACACCATCGGCATCTACGTGGAAGGCTCCACCCGCCTGCAGTATACCGACAATGAATTTAGGCGCAACGGCTGGGCCATCCGCATGTCCGGAGGATGCCTCGACAACGAGGTCAACCGCAACAACTTCATCGGCAACACCTTCGACCTGGCCCTGGCCAGCGCACCGAACAACAACGACTTCGACGGCAACTACTGGAGTGAATACAGCGGCTACGACCTCGGCCGCGACGGCATAGGCGATGTGCCCTACCACCCGGTAAAGCTCTTCAACTATATCATCAACAAG
>CAYVVK010000080.1:0-14174 GCA_964454855.1 uncultured Phaeodactylibacter sp.
CAGTAAGCTCATTTTCAGTGAAAAAACCAGGGCCGTCTGCCGGGCCACTATCGGTAATACGGCCTATCTTCACAATGAACAATTCGTTGTGAAAATGACCGATGCGGCCACTACCTTCGCCTGGCATCAGGACAGTGGTTACTCCGTCTATCAGGGAGGAGCAGCAAGGCATAAACCCTATGTCACCTGCTGGGTTGCCCTGGATGATATGTCAGCTGAGAACGGGACGATATCCGTACTGCCTTTTGACAGGGCGCCGTCGCGGGAACTGATCGAACACCGCTGGTCAGCCGAAGCGAACGCCATGGTTGGTTACCAGGGCGATGATCCGGGAGACCTCGTGGAAGTGCCGGCGGGAACGCTTGTTGCCTTTTCAAGCTTCCTTTTACACAAAAGCGGGGCCAATACTACCGGCCGGCCGCGCAGGAGTTACTTCATGGCCTTCACCCCCGAATTGTTTCCCTATGCCGATGCTTCCAGAGGAGTGTACAGCAGTGGTGAAAAGCTCATGTGATGTCGTTTTTGATCAACTCACCATATTTGGCCCATTACCAAAACACTAATAGCCAATGGTATATCTCTTTACCCCTCCTTCTGCCACTAATTATTTTTCGAAGGGCAAAAAAACACAAAAAAAATTTTTCCATCGATATTTTTTTACTATAATTGCTTTAACGTTTAAGCAAATGAGGAAGCACTCATCAAAGCTGCCAGCCGGCCTCCTCAGTAATGGTTGGAGTATTGCGCGCCTGGCCCGAATTAGCAAGGCAGAATACGACGCCCTTAAGGGCCGATTTACAGGGCTCTGGACGGCCCCGCTTATTCGTTCTACCCGTACTGGCTGATCGCTTTTAAGCCGGCGTGGTTGCAGCGCGTTAAAAAGAGGTGAGGCAGTATGTGTTTAGCGCTATTGTCGGATGCTCAATGCTTTCGGCTTGGCCGAAGGCATTGAGCACCCAACAGGGGCGCTAAACAGGTACGGGCGCCGCCCCGTGCTAAGGTAGGCTGGCCCCATGGAATTCGCGACGCGACTATTCCACAGGCTGGCCTTTCAGGCCGCTAAACACATACGTGAGGCATTCACCTCTTTTTATCCGCTTAAACGTTTAAATACGGCTTTGGCCGGGTCAAAGCAGAAACAAGAAATATGGACGAAAACAAATACACGATCGGGATAGATTTCGGGACCGATTCTGTTCGGGCACTGGTTGTAGACGCTACGGATGGCAGTGAATTGGGAAGTGGGGCCGCGGGCTACAGCCGTTGGGAAGCCGGCAAGTATTGCGATCCGGAAAAGAACCAGTTCCGGCAGCATCCTCTGGATTACGTAGAGAGCCTCGAACGCTCGATAAAAGAAGCTTTGGAAAAAAGCCCGGCAGGAGTTGCCGGGCGGGTCGCAGCCATTTCTATAGACACCACCGGTTCCACTCCGGTGGCAGTCAACCGGGAGGGTGTGCCGCTGGCCATGCTGGAGGGTTTCGAAGAGAACCCCAACGCCATGTTTATGCTCTGGAAGGACCACAGCGCCATTCAGGAGGCCGAGGAGATCAACGAACTTTCCCGTTCCTGGGGCGGAGTAGATTACACCAGATACGAAGGCGGCATTTATTCTTCCGAGTGGTTCTGGGCGAAAATGCTTCACGCCCTTCGGCATGATAGAGAAGTGCGTGGCGCCGCTTATTCCTGGGTGGAGCATTGTGACTGGATGCCCGCCCTGATGACAGGTGAAACCAATCCTCTGAATATCAGGCGCAGCCGGTGTGCGGCAGGCCATAAGGCCATGTGGCATCCCGAATGGGGAGGGCTGCCTTCCGAAGCCTTCCTGGCCAGGCTGGACCCCTCACTTGCCGGCCTCAGGGATAGGCTGTACCAGGATACCTTTACCGCAGATGTGAAAGCAGGCACGATCTCCGGGGAGTGGGCGAAGAGGCTGGGAGTGCCCGGGCAAACTGCTATCGGAGTCGGAGCGCTCGATGCCCATCTGGGAGCGGTAGGTGGGGAAATCAAACCCCATTATCTCTCCAAGGTGATGGGTACTTCCACCTGTGACATGATGGTTGTGCCCGAAGAAGAAATGAACGGAAAGCTCGTTCCCGGGATTTGCGGACAAGTTTCCGGGTCAGTCCTGCCTGAAATGGTGGGCCTGGAGGCCGGGCAATCCGCTTTTGGTGATATTTTCGCCTGGTTTAAGGATATTTTGATGTGGCCTGCCGAGAATCTTCTGCTAAAGAGCGACTGGCTGGATGAACCCAGCCGGCAGCGCCTCTTGAGGGAAATGAATGAACAGGCCATCCAGGAATTGTCAAGGGCAGCGGCCGGTATTCCAATCGATGAATCTGGAATTGTGGCGCTTGACTGGTTGAACGGGCGGCGCACGCCCGATGCCGACCAGAACCTCAAGGGAGGGCTGACAGGCTTGTCTCTTGGCTCTACTGCTCCAAAAATATTCAGGGCATTGGTTGAAGCGGCCGCTTTTGGGTCGAAGAAGATCGTGGACCGGTTCAGCGCGGAAGGTATTCGCATTGATGGGGTGATAGCAATGGGGGGAGTGGCCAAAAAATCGGCTTTTGTGATGCAGACTGTGGCTGACGTACTCAATGTACCCATTATGGTGGCCGGGCCCGAACAGGCCAGTGCGCTTGGAGCGGCTATGGCGGCTGCGGTGGTGGCGGGTATACACCCTTCTTTTCAGGAGGCTCAGAAGGCTATGGGCAAAGGCTTTGAGCGCACATACAGCCCGATACCGGAGCACGCGGAGAAATATAAGTCCCTCTATGCACGATACTCGAGCTTTGGCAGCTTTGTCGAAGCACAAACGCTGACGGATAAGAGAAGAGAAAAAGTATTTAAGTGACCGGTATCCTACTTAGGTTTAGTAATTTTTATTGGCTGAGATGAGGATTGCCATTTATGGCAATCCCATCTTTTAAGCCTGGGGGCGGTGGCTTTGTCCTTCAGTTCGATAATGGAATAGCCAAAATTAATGGAAAAATAGTGAATATGAAGAATCCAACTTACCCCTTGGGGCCACTACCCAAAGTAGGTATCAGGCCTGTTATTGACGCTCGATTGGGTGGTATTCGGGAATCTCTCGAAAATAGCACCATGGGGATGGCTCAGCGAGTAGCCAGCCTTATCTCATCCACCCTGCGATATGCCAATGGAGAGCAGGTGGAATGTGTGATCGCTGATACGACAATTGGCAGGGTGCCGGAAGCGCAACGTTGTGAAGAAAAGTTCGAGCGGGAAGGCGTAGGGCTCTCCATAACGGTGACTCCCTGCTGGTGTTACGGCACGGAGACTATTGATATGCATCCTACCCGGCCGAAGGCCATCTGGGGGTTCAATGGCACAGAAAGGCCGGGAGCGGTGTACCTGGCCGCTGCTCTGGCCGGGCATGCTCAAAAGGGCTTGCCTGCTTTCAGTATTTACGGAGAGGATGTGCAGGATAGTGACGATGAAAACATACCTGATGAGGTGCAAAAATACCTCTTGCAGTTCTGCAGGGCGGGCCTGGCTGTCGCTACCCTGAAAGGCAAGTCCTATCTTTCCATAGGTTCTGTTTCAATGGGAATCGCCGGTTCTGTGGTCAATGAGAATTTCTTTCAGGATTACCTGGGCATGCGCAACGAATACGTGGATATGAGTGAGGTCAGCCGGCGCATGGAAAAGGGGATATACGACTCTGATGAATACCAAAGAGCCCTGCAATGGGCCCGTAAAAACTGCCGGGAGGGAAAGAACTACAACCCTGAGGAGCGCCGCAAACCCCGTGAGGATATGGACCGGGAGTGGGAGGCCGTTGTGAAAATGACGCTGATCTGCCGGGACCTGATGATCGGCAATCCCAGGCTGGCGAAAATGGGGTTTGGGGAAGAAGCGCTGGGGCATAATGCCATAGCGGCCGGCTTCCAGGGCCAGCGGCAATGGACCGATTATATGCCCAACGGCGATTTTATGGAGGCCATTCTTAATTCTTCATTCGATTGGAATGGAATAAGGAACCCGTACATCATGGCCACGGAAAACGACGCGCTCAATGGGGTGTCCATGCTGTTCGGTTATCTGCTGACCAACCAGGCACAGATGTTTTCAGACGTCCGTACTTACTGGAGCCCCCGTTCGGTAGAAAGGGTGAGCGGGCACAAACTGGAAGGGCGGGCCGAACACGGCATCATCCACCTGATCAATTCCGGCTCCTCCACCCTGGATGGAACCGGCCAGCAGGAAAGAAATGGGGAGCCCGCCATGAAACCGTTCTGGGAAATTTCGGAAGCGGAGGCCAGCAAGTGCCTGGAGGCGACCGATTGGCCCCCCGCCATGTATGAATATTTCCGGGGAGGAGGCTATTCCTCTCACTTCACCACCCGGGGTAATATGCCGGTCACCATGTGCCGCATCAACCTCATTAAAGGCCTCGGGCCGGCCATGCAGATCGCCGAGGGATGGACCGTAAGCCTGCCGGAAAAAGTGCATGGCATCCTCAATGAACGCACCAACCCGACCTGGCCGACCACCTGGTTCGCACCGAACCTGACCGGAAAAGGAGCATTCCGGGATGTCTATTCCGTGATGGCGAACTGGGGGGCCAACCACGGTGCGTTCAGCTACGGCCATTACGGCGATGAACTCATCAGCCTCTGTGCCATGCTCAGAATACCAGTCTGTATGCACAATGTGGAGCACGAAAGGATATTCCGGCCGAAAGACTGGACGGCTTTCGGGATGGATGCCGAGGGGGCAGATTACCGGGCCTGCAAAAATTATGGCCCGCTTTATTAAATGCCAAAATATCGGATCATGCAGAAATACCTTATAGCTATCTTTCGCTGGCCCTTCTCTGTGTCGGCAGTGGGAATGGTGCTTTTGCTGAGCGTATGCTATTCCTGCAAATCCACTGCGACTAAAAACTTTGACATGGCAAAGGCAGCACGAGCGGGCGAAAACGGATATGTAAAGGGGGAGTTCATCTTTCCTTTGGATGACAGGCCGACACCACAGTGCCATGCATCTACCATCGAGGCCACAACTTCTGGCCTTGTTGCCGCCTGGTTCGGCGGCAGCCATGAGAAAAACCCGGACGTAGGAATATGGGTTTCCCGGAAAGAGCCAGAAGGGGAGTGGTTGCCGGCTGTTGAGGTGGCCAATGGCATTCAGTCCGATACACTGAGGTATCCATGCTGGAACCCGGTGCTTTTTCAGCCGGATCCCGGCCCCCTGATGCTTTTTTATAAAGTAGGCCCTTCTCCCCGGGAGTGGTGGGGCATGCTGATCCGTTCGGAAGATGGCGGAAAAACCTGGTCGGAACCCGAAAACTTAGGCGAAGGCCCGCTCGGCCCTTTGATCGGGCCGGTAAAGAATAAACCCGTGCAGCTGGCCGATGGCGCGATCCTGTGCCCGTCCAGTACAGAAACAAAAAAGGGAGGAGAAGACTTTTGGAAAGTCCACTTTGAAAAAAGCAGTGGGCCGGGAGAGCCCTGGGAAGTGATCGGCCCGATCAACGAAGGCAGGGAGTTCGACGCCATTCAACCCAGTATACTTACCTATCCTGACGGCCGCATGCAGGTGTTGTGCAGAACCCGCCAGAACGTGATCGCACAGAGCTGGTCAGAGGACGGCGGCCATACCTGGAGCGAAATGGCCGCCACGCCTCTGCCCAACCCCAATTCCGGGACCGATGCCGTAACGCTGCAGGATGGCCGGCAGTTGCTCGTATACAACCACACTGTCCGGGGAAAAAAATTTCCCGCCGGCCGGAGTATGCTCAACCTGGCCGTTTCGGCCGATGGGCAGAATTGGCATCCGGTGATGACGCTGGAGCGCCAGGAGGGAGAATACTCCTATCCGGCGGTTATTCAGTCGCCGGACGGCCTGGTGCACATCACTTACACTTATCAGCGAAAGGCCATTAAATACGTGCTGCTCAAACCCGATCAGCTGGGCCGCTGACCGCCTGGTGCAGAAAAGGGTTCTCTCCGTGGATACCTTCTTTTTTCTGAAAAAAACTGCACTGGCAACTTATTGTTTTATAATTTCGCAAAAAAACGCTAAAAAATTTTTTTAACCCGATTTATTAATTATATTTGCTTTAACGTTTAAGCAAAATGAAGAAAAGGGCATCGTTAAAAGATATTGCGGATGCTGTTGGTGTGTCAGTCACCCTCGTTTCCTACGTCCTTAACGACAAAGGAAAGGAGAACAGGGTGGCGGAAGGGACAGCCAAAAAGATAAGGGAAGTAGCCAGCGCATTGAACTATCAACCCAATCAGATCGCTCGAAGCCTCAAAAGCAGGAGGTCTCAGTCGATAGGGCTGATCGTAGCTGATATCTCCAATCCGTTCTTTTCCAATATGGCCCGCACCATAGAAGACGAAGCCCATTCGAAGAACTATACCGTGATATTCGGCTCTTCCGATGAGAGCAGCGATAAATTAAAAAAGATACTCGATTTTCTGACGACGCGGCAGGTAGACGGCTTTATCATAGTTCCAACCGAAGGGTGCAGGGAAACCATGGTGGAGCTTAAAAAGCGTAAGATCCCGTTTGTCTTGGTAGACCGGTACTTTGAGGATCTTTCCACCAATTATGTGATCATTGACAATTTCAGAGCCTCTTTGGATGCCACCAATCACCTTCTGGGGAGTGGACACAGGAAGATCGGCATCATCTCCTATCAGTCAGAACTGGTGCATTATCAGAACAGGGTCCGCGGTTACAAGGAGGCTTTGCTAAGGTCTGGTATCCACCCTGAGGAGAATTTAATCAAGAAGGTCAGCCATTCTTCCTTTAGTGAGGATATGAAAAAGGCAGTCCGGGAATTGATCTTCGAAGACAAAGCGGAGGCTATCTTTTTCTGTACGAATACGCTGGCCATCGAAGGGCTCAAACAAATATTCGAACTGGGAAAAAAAGTCCCGGAAGAAATAGATGTGGTCGCATTTGACCAAAGCATAGCTTATGATTTTTTTGAGTACTTCATCCCACATGTCAATCAGCCCATAGCAGAGATCGGGCGCGAAGCGGTCAAATTGCTGATCAGCCAGATAGACGGAGGAGATGCCAAAGTTTCCGAGGTCTGCCTGAGGGCCAAACTAGAGGCCCAGGCTGCAGGTGAACTCAATTCCAAGCAGGAGTATTAATTTTTATCAATTTGCTTAAACGTTTAAGCAAAATACAATCCATGATTTTTAAATATTAACCAGTACTAGTTATGAAACGGACAACGACAAAAAACAATAGGCTGCCAAAAGGCTGGAGGTTTGCTTTTCATGCCTTTGTACTACAGCTGTTAATGGCTACCTCCCTGATGGCATTCCACGGCCACTCAGCAATATTGGACGACGGCAATTGGCTGTTGACGGCAGATATAACCGTTACCGGTAAGGTGACTGATGTCGACAGCCAGGATGGCCTGGTGGGGGTCAACGTGCTGGTCCGGGGAACGAGCATAGGGACTGTCACGGATTTCGATGGGACGTACTCCATTGAAGTACCTTCCGAAGAATCGGTTCTCGTCTTCAGCTACATCGGCTACCAGGCCCAGGAAAAAAGAGTCGGAAACCAGACGGTCATAAATGTGGAATTGGTTCCCGACGCCAATATACTGGACGAGATAGTAGTGGTGGGCTATGGCACCCAGACCAAAAGAGACCTTACCGGCTCGGTGGCGAAACTGAACCAGGAGACCTTCAATCAGGGCGTCAACACCTCGGTCGATCAACTGATAGAAGGAAAAGCGGCCGGCGTACAGGTGGTTCAGAATAGCGGGGAACCCGGAGGCGGTATGTCCATTGACATCAGGGGAGTGGGCTCTATTAACGCCAGCAGCTCTCCGCTGTACGTGGTTGACGGCCTGCCCATTGAAAATACCCCTCTTATTCAGGGCACCGGCAACCAGGTGGCAGCGACCAGGTCGCCCCGCAACCCGATCGGCTTTCTCAACCCGGCGGACATCGCTTCCATCGAGATCCTCAAAGATGCCTCCGCTACTGCCATTTACGGCGCCAGGGGTGCCAATGGCGTGATCCTGATCACGACCAAATCAGGCTCTGCCGGCCAGTTGAAAGTAGACTACAACGGCCACGTCGGGATGAACCAGGTCCATAACCGGCTCGATCTGCTGGGCCCTCAACAGTACATGGATGGCATCAATGCCCTCATTGAGGGAGGCGCCGGAGACCTGACGGAAAAGGTGACGGGAATCCAGAACGGCGGTACGGACTGGCAGGATGTGATATACCGCGGCCAGGCCTTGCTGCAGAAGCACAACCTCAGCTTTTCCTGGGGGAACGAGCAGACGGCCTACCTGGTATCGGTAAACAATACCCGCGAGGAGGGGCTGGTGGAGAAAACTTCTTTCAACCGCTATGGAGGGCGCTTTAACCTCAACCACAGGACAGAGCGCTTCAACTTCGGCATCAGCGCGACTTCCAGTTACATCAAGGACATTTTCGTGCCCAACGGCTTTGACGTCAACCTGCGAGGGGGCGCCATTAATGCCGCCAAGCTATATGATCCCACTCTGGCCATCCGGGATGAAAACGGAGATTATGTGTTGACGGAATTTATGGACATTGACAATCCCCAGGCCATCATCAGGGGCAACCATATGGACGGCAACCGGTACCGCTATCTGGGTACGGTATTTGCGGAGTATTTCGTGCTGCCCGGCCTGAGCGCAAAGGTCCGCGCCGGTGGTGATGCGAACAATGAGGATAAGACCATTTATAAGGACAGGACCACCATTATCGGCAATTCCCTGGGCGGGGTGGCCACGGCCTATGCGGCTACTCAATCGAATTATCTTCTGGAAGGTACGCTCAATTTTGACAAGACATTCGGCACACATGCCTTAGATGCGGTGGCGGGAGTGACCACTCAGAAGTTCATGACCAAATTCAGCGAGCAGCAGGCTAACAATTTCACTACGGATGCCACACTGGCCAATAATTTCGGCCTGGCCGACCGTTCTACCCTTATCAACAACAGCTTTAAAGAAACCAATACCTTATTATCTTACCTGGGCCGGGTGAATTACAAGTTCCAGGATAAGTATCTTTTGACTGCTTCCTACCGCATAGACGGCTCCAGCCGTTTCGGAGAGGGCAACCGCTTTGGCTTTTTCCCCTCCTTCTCGCTTGGCTGGCTGATCGACCAGGAGAAGTTCTTCCCCTGGGATGACGTGGTGGATATGCTGAAGATCCGTGGTAGCTGGGGCCAGACCGGCAACCAGGAGATCGGGAACAACAACTCTATCGTAACCTTCGCTTCCGGCAACCGCACGAGCTATGTGCTCGATGACCAGTTTGTAACCAGCCTGAACCCTACCCGGATCGCCAACCCGGGCCTGCAGTGGGAAACGACCGAACAAATAGACATTGGTATCGACTTTAGTATTCTCGACGGCAGGATTTCCGGTTCTCTGGACTGGTACCAGAAGAAGACCACGGATATGCTGCTCAACCTGCCGATCCCGACCTCCAGCGGCTTCAACAGCAAGCTGGTCAATATCGGCAGCATGAATAATTCAGGCTTCGAGGTAGCGTTTACTACTTATAACGTAGCGGGCAGGGATTTCAGCTGGAGTTCGGACATCAACTTCTACACCCTTAAGAATGAAGTTCAGGAGCTGGGCGGGATATCCCGCATTCTTACCGGAGGGTTCTCCGCTGCTGCCGGCAACATTAGTATCATCACGCCCGGAGAACCACTGCGGTCATTCTTTGGCCATGAAGTGGTGGGTATCTGGCAGGAAGGAGATGACTTCTCTTCCATCACCAATAGTGTGAGCCCCGGTGATTTCAAGTTCAGAGATGTGAACAGTGACGGCACTATAGACGGAGATGACCGCGTCATTCTCGGCAATTCCTTCCCAGACTTCAGCTGGGGGTTTGGCAACAACTTCAAGTATAAAGGAGTGAGCCTGTATGTATTCTTCCGGGGTGTAGAAGGGGTGAGCATGATCAACGGCAACCTGCTGGAGCAGTACTTCCCGCGGTCCGGCGTGCGGGTGAACCGCTTCGCCGAGCCTTTCCTGAACCGCTGGACGCCTGGCAACCCGACCAATGAACAGCCTTCGTACCTCAATGTGGACCAACACTCTCAAGGGGTGAACTCCAGGACGGTCTCCGATGCTTCCTACATTAAATTGCAGACCGTCAGGTTGAGTTATTCGCTGCCCTCCAGCCTGCTTCGAAATACGTTCCGGGGTATAGAAGTGTATGTCACCGGCCTCAACCTGATCACTTTCACCGACTACGAGGGCCACGACCCGGCGCTGAACCCCAACGGGAACGCCAACTTCCGTATAGACTGGAACGGCTACCCCTCGGCGACAACCTATCTGTTTGGTTTGAACCTCGGGTTTTAAACCTTTCAATCTGTTAATCCTCAAATAGAAATAACATGAAGCCTTCAAAATATATTTTCCGCAGTTTACTTTTACTCTCATCACTGCTTTTTGTCCGCTGCGAATCAGTGCTGGAACCGGAGATCTTTTCCGAAACCGCACCCGATAACCTGTTCAATTCCCTGGAAGGCGTAGAGTCTGTGCTCTTCGGAGCCTATGCCAATGCTGCCGAAATGGGCGGCAATAATGCTGCGCAACAACTCTCCGCTTCCGAGATCATGACCGATGTCGGCTTTACAACAGCCGGAGCCATCGCCAACTGGGCGACCAACTTTCAGGATTTCACCCTCGACGGCGTGGGCAGTAGCATGTACAGTGTATTTTGGAACGAACCCTACCAGGCCATCCGCAACGCCCATATTCTCCTGGAAAACCTTGACGAGGCCAACATCAGTGATGCTTCGAAGACACTCATTCGGTCAGAGGCCAGGTTCATCCGGGCACTCGCCTATTACAAGCTTTACATCCGTTTCGGGCCAACGCCCCTGCGCACCAGTTCCACCCAGGAACTGGAGATCCCCAAGGCTTCCGAGCAGGAATTCATCAGTTTTATTGAAACAGAGCTCCTCGAAGCCATGAACGGCCTGCCGGATCCGGGTACAGAGAAACAGTGGGGCCGGGCCCATAAGGGCGCCGCCATGGGCCTGCTCACCAAGCTCTACCTGAACACCAGGCAATGGCAGAAATGCGCCGACATGGCGAAGGCCATCACGGACCTGGGCTACTACGAATTATTCCCGGATTACTTCGGCTTGTTTATGGTAAAAAATGAACGCAATAAGGAACTCCTATGGGTGAGAACTGCAAAAGCAGACCTCGGCCGGGAAGCCAATATCAGCTTCATGAACTTCGCCTGGCCACAAAGCTTTGCCAGCCACCCCCGCACCGGGCTGGAGTTTTGCGACGGTTGCCGAAACTTTGCCACCATGGTCAGGATACGGGACGATTTCTGGTTCTCTTTCCATCCCGATGACCGGAGAAAAGACCTGATGCTGGAAGAATATATCAACACTAATGGCGAGCTGGTTGACCTGAGGCCGCCGGCAGACAACGTACGGCCCTTCAAATACTGGCCGGCTGATGACTTCGCCGGGCCTGCCTACGGCAATGATGTGCCGGATATCCGGTATGCCGATATCCTTCTCTCAAGAGCAGAAGCCCTGAACGAACTGAACGGCCCCAACCAGGAATCCATCGGCCTGATCAACCAGGTGCGGCAAAGGGCAGGAGCGCCTGATGTGTCCCTGGCTGACTTTGGCTCCAAAGAAGAACTGAACAGCCACATCCTCGATGAAAGAGGATGGGAACTCTGGTGGGAAGGAAAAAGGCGGGAAGACCTTATCCGGCACGGAGAATTCATCAACAGGGCCAAGAACCGGGGCCTGCCCGCACAAAACCATCACGTGCGGCACCCCATCCCGCTCTTCGCCCTGGATGCCAACCCGGCCCTGGTTCAAAATGAAGGGTATTAGGGAAATTGAGCGTTCTTCTGTACTTTTTTGAAGATTCCCCGATAAGACGTTCAAATAATTCAACCAGTTTTTAAGCCCGCCTGCATCAGTAGCTCCACCGGAGCCCGATGCAGGCCGGGTTTTATTGCTGAAAAAATTCAAACTACCTTTTCGCTGATGCATGCAAAAAACTTAATATCGGCCTGCCTGCTGCTTTTCCTTTTTCAGTGCACTTCTCCTGAGCCTAAAGCCGGCCAGGAGGACCCGGCTGAATTCACCATGATCACCTATCAGAATCCCGGCCTCGAAGTGGATCTGGGCGTAGGCCTTTGGGCCTGGCCCCTGCCCATGGATTTTGATGGCGATGGGGATATGGACCTGGCCGTCTCCTGTCCGGACACGCCCTTCAACGGCACTTATTTCTTCGAGAATAAGGCTGGAGCAGAGGTTAAAATGCCGGCCTTCGAAACGCCACAACGAATTGCCCCCGGCCACAAAAACCTGCAGGTTTCTTTCGTGCAAGGAGAACCCCGTGTGCTGGGCCCGGGAGAGGAATACCGCAGCTTCAGAGACAGCATCTTCTCAGATACTGTCAGGCTCTTTCCCAGCGAAGAACTGGAAAAGAACCACCAGAAAATACGCTTCAGCCAGTGGAAATACGTCGATTATGAAAATGACGGCGACCTGGACCTCATCGCCGGAATCGACGACTGGGGAGATTACGGCTGGGACAATGCCTTCGATGAAGACGGCAACTGGACGAATGGGCCTCTGCATGGATACATTTACCTGCTGGAAAATACAGATGGCCGATATCAGGACAAAGGAAAGATCATGGCCGGCGGCAAACCTATTGATGTGTACGGCGCGCCCTCACCCAATATGAATGATTTTGACGGCGACGGTGACCTCGACATCATCTGCGGCGAGTTCCTCGACCGTTTCACCTGGTTTGAGAATACCGGCAGCCGGGAAAAACCCGAATTTGCCGAAGGCCGCTTCCTGCAGAATGAGGATGGGATTATCAAAATGAACCTGGAAATGATCACGCCGGCCGCCGTAGACTGGGACAAGGACGGTGATGTCGACCTGGTGGTGGGCGATGAAGATGGCCGAGTGGCCCTGGTGGAACACACCGGAGAAGTGAAGAACGGCATGCCGGTTTTCAATTCTCCTGTCTATTTCAAACAGAAGGCCGGCTATGTCAAATTCGGCGCCCTGGCCACTCCTTATAGTGTTGACTGGGACGATGACGGCGACGAAGACCTGATCTGCGGCAATACGGCCGGGTACATCGGCTTTATTGAAAACCTCGGCGGCGCCAACCCGCCAAAATGGGCTGCGCCAAAGCGGCTGGAAGCAGAAGGTGAGGTGATCCGGATCATGGCCGGGGACAGCGGGTCCATTCAGGGGCCGGCGGAGGCGAAATGGGGATACACCACCCTGTCGGTGGCCGACTGGGATGGCGACGGGCTGAAGGACATCATCGCCAATTCCATTTGGGGGAAAATAGTATGGTATAAAAATACCGGAGCTGAAGGATCTCCGGCACTGGCCCCTGCCCGGCCGGTACAGGTGAGCTGGGCCGGCTCCGAAATTCCCAAGCCCGAATGGAACTGGTGGGATCCCGAACCCGGGGAGCTGGCCACTCAGTGGAGGACGACACCCCAGGCCATCGACTGGAATAAGGATGGCCTGATGGACCTGGTGGTGCTGGACCACGAAGGATACCTGGCTCTTTACGAACGCTATCAGGAAGGCGAAACGCTTCGGCTGAAACCTGGCCGCCGCATTTTTCACGGGACCAACGGCTCACAGTTTGACCGAAAAAATGAAGTGGTTGACGAACAGCCCGGGCCCTTACGCCTAAACAGCGATAAATACGGAAAAAGCGGCCGCCGCAAATGGTGCTTCGCCGATTGGGATCAAGACGGCGACCTGGATATTCTTGTCAATAGTAAAAACGCGGCCCTCTTCGAAAATGTAGGAGAAGAGGGTGGCCACGTGAATTTTGCTTTCAGAGGCGACTTATCGGAAGAAAAACTGGCCGGCCACACCACCAGCCCGACGATGGTGGACTGGAATAAGGACGGGGTGCCGGACCTGTTGCTCGGGGCGGAGGATGGCCACTTTTATTACCTGCCGAACCCTCGATAGCCGCGAAAACCTGAGAAAACCCAATCAATTGACTGCTGCATGGATAAGCTCAAACTGCTTCTTACTTTTTATCTGTTTTTCCTGGCTATTTTCCAAACCGGTGCTCAGGATACCAGGCCAAATATCCTCTTCATCTACACGGATGACCAGGCGCCCTG
>CAYVVK010000081.1:0-14174 GCA_964454855.1 uncultured Phaeodactylibacter sp.
TCGCCGCCGAGGCCCTGGGCATCCCTACGGCCATCCTCTTCCATATGCCCGAATTCCTGCCCGGCCCCAACCGGCCGCCGGGCGTGATGGGGCTGCTTCCCGGAAAAGGGCTGATTGGCCGCTTGCGCGACCGCCTGCTGGGTAGGATCTTTAATCTGGGGCTGAAAAAATATCTGAATCCAATAAATGAGCTCAGGGCGAGCTATGGCCTGTCTCCGGTGAAGCAGCTCTTTGACATGGCCCATCAGGCGGAGCGCCGCCTCATCCAAACCAGCCGGGCCTTCGATTTCCCCATCGAACCGGTTCCGGAGAACGTACGCTACACCGGCCCCGTGCTGGATGATCCCGACTGGGTGGAACCCTGGGAAAGCCCTTGGGCGGAAGAAGATGAGCGCCCATTGGCAGTCGTGAGCTTCTCTTCTACTTTCCAGAATCAACGAGGCGTTATTGAAAACTGCATCGCCGCACTGGGGGAACTGCCCGTAAGGGGGCTGGTCACGCTCGGCCCGGCATTAAGCGGGGAAGAGCTAAAAGTTCCCGATAATATAGTGGCCGTATCGTCCGCCCCTCACGCCCAGGTGTTTCCGCAGGCGGATCTCGTCATCACTCATGCCGGCCACGGCACCCTCATGCGCGCGCTGGCCAACGGCCTTCCAATGATATGCCTCCCAATGGGGCGCGACCAGAATGACAATGCCGCCAAGGTAGCCTATCATGATTGTGGCATCCACCTGAACCCCAAAGCGCCGCCAGGAAAGATCAGAAAGAGCATCGCCCGCATCCTTGCCGATCCAAGCTTCAGGGCAAATGCCCGGAAGCTGGGGCGCCAGATCCTGGCGGATGCGCAAGAGGAGGTGGGGATAAAAGAGCTGGAATTTCTGGCGGGTAAACGTAAAGAGGTGACTAAAATCATTGAGTAGAAGCCCGAAAACAGGTAAATTATTCTTGCCTCTACCCGCCTTCTGTAGTGAGAAAACTCAGGGACGGCAAGGTGCATTTCCTTCTCACTTAAAAACTGAGGCTATGAACGCAAGAAACCGCATTTCAACCCTCAAAAAAACAGCAGGTACCATAGTGCTCTTCCTGCTGTTCTTCCTGATGAGCACTTCTTTTCAGAATATTCCACCCACTGACGGTTTTCTCGAAAAAGCTTTCAAGCTGGATAATATGGCCCGGGAAACAGTAGAACTGACGATCGAGCAGCCCGGCCCTTTGTATGCATCCGTCGAGTGGAGCCCGGCAGATGCAGAGCTCGCACTCATCCTGTTCGGGCCAGGAAAAATGAACTACTATGAGCGCAGCGACGGGAAAAGCCCGCTTGAACTGAACTATACGATGGACAGCCTCGATATCGTCGATGGAAAAGCGTGGCGCATTAAGCTGGTCAACCAAAGCGGAGAAACAGTGGAGGGGATGGTGCGCATTACTTACCCGGTTAAAGAACCGGCAGGGGAAGATATTTCTTTGTAGTGCTTTTTGCCAACCATTAAAAAATTGAATAATTTTATGGAATTCTAAAGGAGTTTGGCTCTTTAGAACAGACTTCATTTTATCACCGAAAAACCTGTTATCATGGCAAAAAAGTATTATTTGGCCACCGTTTCCTGGGACCTCGACCAGAATATTCCCGCCCCGATCCCCTCCGGATTCAGATGGAAAGCCAGCAAGAACATTTTCCTCAGAGTAGATGAATTCCCTACCTATGGGCTGCTGCTGAAACTCGCCCTGCGCTCCGGTGCTTCCAAGGCCGGCTTCCGGGTGGACGCCGTCAGCGAAGTACCCGACAACTTCCGCCAGTCCTGGGCGGAACTCGAAGTATTCGAGCCGGACCTGACGGAAATGTAGCCAGGCCAAGGCTGAGGGAAGTTCGGGCAGCATTACTGTCATACCCGCTCAGCAAGTTTAATAAGCAGGTGATCTGAATTTGAAAAGTTTGTAGATCACCTGCTTATTTTTTATTACACCCGAATATTGTCCTGCACGGAAAGGGAGCAGGTGAAAAAACTGAAAAAAGAGTTTTTTCAGTAGATTTGACTATGGGCTACACGATCAGGAAACTGGGGGCAGGCGGGCTGGGCCTGGCCAGGCAGCTTGTGCTGGAATGGCAGGCCGATGGTGGAATATCCCGTCCCTTCGTACCCGGAGAGGATTATCTGCAGGCTTTGCTTGCCAAAGACGACTTCCACATATTTGCAGCCCTTCAGGGCCTAAAGGTACTCGGGTGGCCCCTCGGCTACACCTTCGATGGCCGCACCCTGGATGTATTTGAGATCCGCGAAAGCTGGGGCCGGCAACATCAGAAGGTCCGCAATTGGGGCGCCTCACCCCGTCAAATGTCGCCTGGATTGCATTTTGGCGCCCTAAAGGAAACATCCCCTTGAGCAAATTTCTTGTATAGGCAGAAAAGGAAAATGGACAAGTTAACGGGAACTGCTTTCTGCTCCCCAGCCCAGAACCACGGGTATAACCAGAAAACGGGCGAATTTTAACACTTTAAATAAACTCCATGAAAAAAATACTGATCGCATTTGGCCTGCTTGTCCTCATTGGCGGTGGGGTAGCTTTCTATCTCTACAATAAACCCCATCAGAATATAGAACGTGCCGAAGCAGATTTCGAGATGCCGGCTTCTGAGCTCTTCGCTGCTTTCGAACAGAATGAACAAGCGGCGCAGGACAAATACCTGGACAAGATCATAAAGGTGACGGGGGCGGTTCAGGAAGTAAAAAAATCTGATGATGGTTCCACTCAGATCATCCTGGAGGGAGATGGCATGTTCGGCGTCAGCTGCCAGCTGGATGATAAAGTGGAGCACTCCCATACGGATCTGGAAACGGGAGAAAAAGCAACCCTAAAGGGCATCTGCACCGGAAAGCTAATGGACGTAGTGCTGGTTCGGTGTGTAGTGGTGGACTGAGCCACGGTTCAGCCCGACAACTATTGACATAACAAAAAACATTAGTGATGAGAATCCTGATATCGACAATCCTTTGCCTGGCCCTGGCCCTTCCGCCTCACTTACAGGCGCAGAAATACATGGCCCGCAGCGGAAAGATCACCTTTTTTTCTGACGCTCCCCTCGAAGACATCAAAGCAGTCAATAAAAATGCCACTGCCGTTTTGGATTCAGAGACGGGAAGGATGGAATTCGCCGTGCTGATCAAAGCCTTTCAGTTTGAGAAGGCGAAAATGCAGGAGGATTTCAATGAAAATTTCATGGAATCTTCCGAGTATCCCAAAGCCACTTTTAAAGGAAAAATCACCGACTGGGAATCCGTCAATATGGAAGAAGGCGGCAGCCATGAGGTGAAGGTAAGCGGCGATATCACCATTCACGGAAAAACCCAACCCTTGGAAACTTCCGGTACTCTGCAATTTGGAGGCGATAAGATAGATGCTCACTCTACCTTCATACTTACGGTAGCGGACTTCGGCATCGAAGTCCCATCGGTAGTCCGAAAAAAGATCGCCGAAGAGGTGGAAGTGACGGTGGATGTCACCCTGGAGCCTATGAGGGGCTAGTGCAGTTGGAGGTAAACCCAATACGGGCAGTTGACATTTGGCAGTCGAAATAACCAAGCTTACCAAGCTATTATTACCTTAAATACCTGCCAATCAATTAAATCCCCAAGCACTAGGTTTAACTAATCCAGATGCGTTAGCGCAACTTGAGTTAACAAATCAAAACCATTTCATTATGAGAAAGATTTACCTGCCCCTGGCAGCGCTGATCCTCAGTGTTGCCTGCCTGTTCGCTCAGGAGGAGGAAAGCCTCCTTTCACTGGTAGAAGAGGAAGAAACCATCAATTATGTCACCGGTGCTTTTAAGACTAACCGGGTTATTCACGGCCATTCCATTGAAAACATCGCCGGAGGGGTTCTCGACGTCAAGATCTCCCACCGCTTCGGCAGGCTCAACACCGGCTTCTTTGCCTTCTACGGCCTGGATAATGCCATGACGCGGCTCGGCGCCGATTATGGGATCACCGACCAGGTGACGATCGGCATCGGCAGGAATGGCTTTCTGAATGTCTTTGACGGCTTCGCCAAATATCGCTTTCTTCGGCAGAGTACCGGCAAACGGGAAATGCCCGTAAGCGCCGCCTTCCTGGCGGCCGCGGAAGTGCGGGGCACCAAAGAAAATCCCGACCCTGAAAATGAAGCGGCTTCCCGCTTCTCCTATACCTACCAACTGATGGTGGGCCGGAAGTTTAATCAAAACTTTTCCCTGCAGCTCATGCCTACCCTCGTGCACCGCAATCTCGTTGATTTTAATGAGGAAAACGATGTGTTTTCCCTGGGCGTAGGCGCCCGGCAGAAAATAACCAAAAGAATTGCCGTGACCCTGGAATACTACTACGTTCCCGGCGATCAATTGCCGGACGACAGCCAGAATGACTTCTTCAATTCGCTGGCCATAGGCTTCGATATAGAAACCGGGGGGCATGTTTTTCAATTGCATTTTACCAACTCCACCTCTATGGTCCATAGCGGGTTCATTACAGAGACCGACGGCAACTGGGCTGATGGCGATATTCACTTTGGCTTCAACATCGCCAGGGTATTTACGCTTGATAAACCTGAGATTGATTAAAAAACCTTTTGCAATGAAAGCCAATTCAACTGTTCTGATCAGCTCAGCCTTCATTCTCCTTCTGATATCCTGTCAGTATAAGCAACTGCCGGAACCCGAACCGCCGGAATTCTGCGATACGAAAGACGTCACTTACGAGGAAGACATGAAACCCATCATTGACAACAGCTGTGCTTACAGTGGCTGCCACGACGGCGTAGGCGGTATCGGCCCATTCGATTATACCAACTATGAGGGGCTATCCAACGGCTTTGAAAATATGCGGATGCGGGTCATAGAATTGAAAGATAACCCTGCTCAGGGCATGCCGCCGGACAGCGAAATTTACCCGGGCTCCCAAAAAGACGACCTCACCATGGAGGAGCTGCAGCTTTTCGAGTGCTGGATCGAAGCGGGCTTTCCGAGGAATTGATCATCGAGCCAGGCTTATTGTTACGGGCCAGCCGGTAAACTGCTCCGCACCCTCCTTCGCCCCAGAGGTTGCCCTGCCCGATATCGTGGTCGTCGGGAATGGTAATGCAGGGGCGGTTGCGGAAAAGATCGCGGAACTGCAGGCCGAATTTCAGCCAGGCAGCGGTGTGTTCTTTGTGGTCGTACGACTGGTCGCCGGCGAAGAACAAGAGGTCGGGATCCTGATGGTTGACGTTGCGGATGTAGTTTTCCCGCATGCCGCGGTCTTTGTTGGAATTGCAGGAGAAAGCGGCCAGCACGATCTCCTCCTTATTTACGGGGTCTTTTCTAATTAAACCTTCGAAAGCAGCTTTGTCGCCATGGCGCAGGCGATACGGAATATCCCGGCTGCTGTCCCAATCTTCCATCCGGAACAGGGCCGACCAGCCGATGTCGTTTACCTCTTGCTGCTGTATCTCCTTCCATGCCCCATCTTCCTTTATCTCCAGCCTTATCTCCCGGCTTTCCTCCGGATACAAGGGATAAAGCTGGGCGGAAAGCTTCAGGGTATTGCCGGAGACGGTATAGATGCCAAAGGCGATGACTTTATCTCTTTCCACTTTCATGTCGATGATATCGGAAGGCCCGCGGTTCCACCAGTCATTGGTGGCCAGGGTATCGAGATCGGTGAAGGGCGCGCTGACGGGCGGCTGCATGTCTTTTTCGTCAGCCGTGTCACAGGTGCTGAAAAAAAAGGATCAAAGCCAGTAGGGAGAGGAGTCGGTTCATAATGGAGATGCTTTGTTTGTAAAGTTGAAAAATGCGCCGGAAGGTCATTCATGTCTTAGGCTGCTTAGCCTCAGCTCAAAGCGGCTCACCACCATATTATCAATATTGATGATCTGGTATTCCACTACCGGGTCATCGGCGGTAGTGTCGAAGAGCAGCCTGCCGAAGGAGCATTTTTCATTGTAACCATACAGGGCTCCCGGCATGACCTTATGGGTATGGGTGTTGGTCAGCTTGGAGCTTTCGAACTCATAGAGCGGATAACCATTCGGCCGTTCGATCTTCCAGATGTCGGAACGGTGGCGGTCGGCAGAGAGCAGGAATACCCCTTCGATCTCATTTTCCGCCAGGAAGTCGAAGATCTCCGTGCGCTCCCCGCGGTATCCGCCCCAGGTATCGATGCGCCCTTCCATTTCAGGCTTGGCGTCGAAAGCCCAGGGTACCGGGGAGATGATGACTTTAAAGGTAGCCCCTGATTGCAGCAGTTGTTCTTTCAGCCACTGCTTCTGGGCTTCCCCCAGCATACTGAGGGGCTCTTCGTGCTCCATGCCTACCTCGCTGGGCTGCCGGTAGTAGCGGCCATCGAGGAAAAAGAAGTCCACATCGTTGATGCTATGGCGGAAGAAAACGCCGGGGATGTCTTCGGAGCCGCCGTATCCGGGGTCTATCCATTGGTTTTTGAACAGCTGCAGCACATCTGGCTTCCAGGGCGGATAGTTGGGGTCCGGTGTGCCGTATTCGTCATTATCGCCGAAGTCGTGGTCGTCCCAGATGGCGTATACCGGTGTGTGGGCCACCAGTTGGCGGAAGTGTGGCTCCGACTGCCGCCGGTTGTAGCAGTATTGCTGGATCTCCGGATATTCGGGATAGTCGATGTACACATTGTCTCCCAGCAGGAACAGGGCATCCGGCTGCCGGGAATGGATGGTGCTCCACATCTGCTGGTACCAGGGGATGTAGCCGGCGCCTCCTCCGAAGGCTACGGAAAAGCGGCCTGCCTGGCCGGCTTCATGGTAAGTAGAAAAGGAGTGGATGCCTCCTTCGGGCTTTTCATCCACTTTCAGGCGGTAGTAATAATGAGTGGCCGGTTGCAGGCCTTTGAGGGTTAGTTCAATGGTGTTTTCCTGCTCGGCATCCGATTGCCCGCTCTTTGCTTTTACCCAGTCAAAATCTTTATCCCGGCTGACTTCCACCTCCACCTGGCGAGGTTCATCCGTACGGCACCAGATGGTAGCCGAATGGCCCGTCAAATTTCCCGCCATCGGCCCGTGCACCAAAGGTGTAGGGTGCTCTTCTCTCAGCTGCTGAAAGCCCGGCAATTCCCGCAGCGGCGCCAGCAGTTCCGGGCTGCCGGCCAGAAAACGCCCCATGGGGAGTTCTTTGTCCAGCGCCGCCCGGGCGTACTGAACGGCCTTTTCACCTTCTCCCAGATGCGCGTAGGCAATGGCGCGCACGAAGTCAGCCTCTACATCTCCCTCGTGCTCATCGGCCTGAGCGGTGGCTTTCTTCGCCTCACCTTCCTGGATATGGATAAGGAATTTGGTAATGCCGGTTTTTCGGTTGTACCAGCCCTCATCGTTGCGGGAAAAATATTCCCCGGGCAGGGGAGCGTGCTTCTGGGCGGGAAGGGAAGCCAGAAAACAAAATAGGAAGAAGAGGCAAAAGGATATTCTCAGCTGCATGAATGCTTTTTTGAGAATGTTCGGCGGAACAGGAGCTTGTAACCGGCCCTCATCCGGCTGAAGCGGTAGAATGTCGAATATATTCCTGGCTTTGGGGACAAGGGCGTATTTTCTGGATCTTTCGAGGGATTGACAAGTTTTCCCCAGCTTTTAGCTTGCCGCAAACTTGTCAAGCCTGCAAACAGCTTAAAAAGAAACCAAGCAATATGCCACTCCACCTCCACGAATCCATTCTCCTGCTCAGCCTCGACGATGAAAAAGGCAGCATGGATACTTTCAATGCCTATGTCAACTACGGCTTCGCCGCCGCCCTGCTCATGGACCTGATCCTGCAGGAAAGGCTGATCATTGAAGAGGGCCGGGTGAAAGTGAAAACCAATGCCATTACTGATAACAAATTGCTCAATGAGGTGCTCCGCCGGGTACAGGATAACAAGAAAAACCGCAAACCCACCTACTGGATCCACTATCTGGTAGAGCGCATCAGCAAACTGCGGCCGCAGGCCTATGAGGCGCTGATCCGCCGGGGCATACTGGAGAAGCGGGAAGAGAAACTGCTCTGGATCTTTAAGGTCAACCGCTATCCCAGTAAAGACTCCGGCCCGGAAAATACCATGCGGGAACGCCTGCGGCAGATCGTGCTCGAAGGGGCAGAGCCCACACCTAAGGAGCGCATCCTTCTGGCCATCGTACAGGCCGCTAAATTCGACAAAGAGCTATTTCCCGATAAAGCCGAACGGAAACAGGCCCGGGAAAGGATAGAACACCTCATCAAAGACACGGAAATGCGCAAACACATCGGCGATGCCATCCTGGAAATGCAGGCCGCGGTGATGGTGTCTACTACTGCGGCTACGATGTGATTTTCTACCGATATGTCATCCCTACGGGATGTAAAGGCATGATTTTTTTGGCTACCGGTATGTCATCCCTACGGGATGTGGGGTGTTACGCCCCGCCGGGGCTACCACATTCTGGCAGCATGCCGAGCGGAGAAAGACCGATGTGTTTTCCATCTGCAGCCACGCTGGCGGCCCACATCCTAAATCGGACACGAGCGAAGCGACTGACGTAGTAAATGCCTGAATCCTAAATGCCTAAATCTATTTGAGGCTCACCGCCCCAGATACCCATCCGCAAAATCAAGGTA
Organism: uncultured Phaeodactylibacter sp.; assembly: GCA_964454855.1. Taxonomy (GTDB): domain Bacteria; phylum Bacteroidota; class Bacteroidia; order Chitinophagales; family Saprospiraceae; genus CAYVVK01. Next base: position 8,606 of record CAYVVK010000081.1, read on the forward strand.
TTGCTCCCAGTCATAGCGCGTGATATCGTGCCCGCCGGAGCGGATGTGGTAGGCCAGTTTGCCGCTGCGCACCGGTGCGTTTGCTGCCGGTTGCTGGCCAGCGAGGGGAGAAGGGTAGCCGAGTAGCTCGTAAACCGGAGCGGCGAAGTACAGCGACAGGTATTCTCCACGTGGGTCGGCCCATTGGTCCTGCTCGGCACTGGCTACGTATACCGGGCGCGGAGCGATCAGGGCGATCAGCATATGCTGGTCTACCGGCAGGGCCTCTTCCCGTCCGTTGTACCGGTGGAAATTATGGCAGAACCAGTGTGGAAAGCGATCGTTGATGTCCTGCAGGCTTTCTCCGGCTTTCCTGCGGGAAAGGGCGGCGCCTCCGCAACCCGAGTTATTGGAGATCACCAGAGCGAAACGCTGGTCCTGTGCGCCGGCCCAGAGCGAGGTTTTTCCCAGGCGGGAATGCCCGATCACCGCCACCTGCTTTTCATCGATATCGGCATCCTGTTCGAAGTAATCCATAGCGCGCGACAGCCCCCAGGCCCAGGCGCTGATGGTGCCCCATTCATCGGCTGCCGGCTGGCCAGTAAGGCGGTGGATGCCATTCTCAAACCCATCGTGAAAATCCGGGTCGATATCTCCGCAGTAGATGGTGGCCAGGCCGTAACCCCGCTCCAGTATGCGCTCTACGGGCCAGCGGTTGGCGCGCACGCCGCGCGACAGATGATCCGCCCGGTTATCAGTAATGCAGAAATTCGGATTGTTGCGCATCCAACTTTTGGTGATGGGAATATTGGGGCCGGAGTGGATGGTATGGTTGCCGTAGAAATTGAGGCCCAGGAAAAGCGGCGCCGGCCCTGTAGCATCTGCAGGGAGATAGATCATGAGGTGCATGGAGACGGTATCTCCGCCCATATGAAAAAGGACGGTGACGGATTTCGACACGGCCCGCCCACAGAGGGCATTTTTGTCGGTGTAATCCAGTTCGAAGGTGGTGGCTATTTCATTGTCCGGCACGCTGCCGTACACCTGTTCGCGGAAGAGCTTCAGCAACTCCGGCCTTCGCTGGTTTTCCCAGGCGGTTTTCGTCCCGGCCTTCTCTCCGTTCCTGCTGATGAAAGGATCGGGGAGGTCGAGCCGTTCTACGGGCACCTGTCCCGCAGATTGGGTGATCATCAGGCTCATGAATACAAAAAGGCTATACCATTCTTTCATCGCAGGATAATTTTTTGAGTGAAATGAATGTCCCGGGCGGCAAGCTGCAGGATATACGGGCCCCGGGGTAAGCCGGAAACGGGAAGGGAAAAGGTAGAGGCACCTTTTCCTGCCGGGAATAGCCGCATGTTTTGGCCTCCGGCGTTGAGGAGGCGGATGATAGCGGCCTTTTTCAGCGGGCTATTCAGGCGGAGCGTGATCTGTTCCGTGGCCGGGTTGGGAAATAGCCAGGCTGAGTTTTCATTCCTGGCTTCCTCGTAGGCTACCACTTCGCTTTCGTAGATGTGCCTGATCTGCAGGTTTGCCAGATAGGCCTGCTGCACCCCCCGGAAATAGAGCCGCAGGGCTTCCAACTCTCCAAACCAGTGGTAGAGGGCTGGCGGCTCCATGATGTGGGTCCCATGCGCTTCGTTCATCTGCTGGACAACATCTCCTTTCCACTGATTGGAACGGGGAATCTCCATGAAAAGTACCAGTTCGTTTTCCTCCTCCGGCGCCAGGGCATCCCGCATGTAGAAGGACAAGCGCTCCGGGGCGATCACCCAGGTGTAATGCCGCCAGTGGGAAATGGAGGCCACCGGCAGGGCCTCATTCATGGCAGTAGGGCTCTGCGGGTAGGGCGGCCCCTGCCCGGGTGTGCCGCCGCCCGCTTCGCTGGAGAAGCCCGGCAGCCAGTATCCGTTGGCCCGTTCGATCTCGCCTTCTATATCATGCCCGCCGCCGTAGAGCATAAATGAGCCGGACTGGTAGGGGCCCGTTTGATCCGTATTGCGCAAACGCAGGTTGTAGGCCGGCCGGCCGAAGGGAGATTCAGCACTAAGATTGTCGATGGCGCCAAAAGGGATCTCTTCTTCCGGGTAATCGTGCAGCAGGGTGAGCACGATACGCCCGGATTCCCCCCAGCCGCTGCTGTTAAAGGAGTCCCATAGCGCATCAAATTCAATGATCAGCGTATCCGTAGTGCGGGTGATCATGTTCGGAAAACGGAAGTCCACCGCCTGGGAGGCCCGAATGGTATTGGGCTGGTAACCGGCATACTGCGTAGCCTCCTCGGTGATGTGTATGGCCTGATGGACCAGCCCGCGGGAGTCGGTTATCTCCCCATACTGAAAGCCGCTTTCCACCTCCGTATTCTCTCCCCAGATCAACTTCTTGCTAAGGTCTGTAAAGCTGGCCGTATCGTGAAAATCCTCTTCCAGCAGGATGGAGTCCCGAAAAGCCTGGCTGTTGGCGGTAATGAATAGAAAAAGAGAAAGCAGTAGTGTGTAGTATTTTATCATGCTAATTTTTTTGATGTCAGATGCCAGATGTCAGCGTTTCCCCGGCCCCTTTAAACAAAACTTTCAGCGAAGCTTCCGGAAAGCAATGCAGCACGGTAGCAATCTCAACAATTTAACAATTTAGCACTGTAGCTATTTACTCACTCCCCCACCAATCCTCATTCGGCTGCCAGCCCGGCCTGAGAAACTCCAGGCGCTGCTCCTCCAGGCGGGGCCAGAGCTTATTGACGATGCGCTCCTGCCGTTCGCGGCCGAGTATGGGGTTGTATTCGGGGTCGGGGACGGGCACTTCGGCATGCAGGCCGGCCAGCCATTCCAGCAGTTGCTTTTCCAGGCGTAGTGCCGTTTCCGGTTCTTCCTGCGCCAGGTTGTTCTCCTCTCCGATATCGGCCTCCAGTTTATAGAGCTCGCTGTGTCCGTCTTCCCAGTAATAGATCAGTTTCCAGCCGCCTTCCTGTATGATGGAGGAGGGGTCGCCCCCCTGATTGCCGTAGTGGGGATAGTGCCAGTAGAGGGTGCGTCCGGCAATTTCACCTCCCTGAAGCAGGGGCAGCAGGCTGACGCCATCCTTGTGCTCCTGTGGCCTCAATTCCAGGCCCGCCAGATCGAGCAGCGTGGGGTAGAAGTCTGCCCCTGTCACCGGCACATCGCACTGTTGCCCCTGTATATCCAGCGCGGGTACTTTGATGAGATAAGGCTCGCGGATGCCGCCTTCCCACTGATAGCCCTTGCCGCCGCGCAGGGGCAGGTTGGAAGTGGCGTAGGCGTCACCGGAAGCTACTCCGCCGTTGTCGGAGGTAAAAACGACGATGGTATTGTCTTCCAGGCCGAATTCTTCCAGGGTTTTCAGCACCAGCCCTACGGCATCGTCCACGCTTTCCACCAGGCCGGCATATACGGGATTGTCCTGCACCTGCCGGATGGGGAGGTTGCGTTCCATGGTGAAGCCGGATTCGGCGATGCCCTGGCCCTCGGCCTTCGCGCGGTATTTCTGCCATTTTTCCTTTGTCGTCTGAAGGGGAGCATGCACCGCGTAGAAGGAAAGGAAGGCGAAGAAGGTGGAATCTTTATGGCTTTTGATGAACTCCGCTGTTTCCCGCGCCAGCCGCATCGTGAGGTTTTCTCCGGGTTCCCTGTCCTCCAGTTTAGGGTTGTTGAAGGGGGCGAAGAAGCCGCCGGGAGGGCTGCCCTTTTCGAGGCCGCCCACATTAATGTCGAAGCCGTGATCCTCCGGATAAGAGCCCTCACTGCCGAGGTGCCATTTGCCGGCGAAGAAGGTCTTGTATCCTTCTTTTTTAAGGGCTTCCGGTAGAGTGGTGGCCTCGTGAGATAAAGCATGCCGGTATTCGGCCGGTAACAATTTATCGTGCCGCCCGAGTTTCCGCCAATCCGTTCCCGTGTGGGCTCCGATCCAGTCGGTGATGCCATGCCTGGCGGTAAACTGCCCCGTCATGATGCTCGCCCGGGAAGGGCTGCACACCCGGCTGGCGGCATAGCCCCTCGTGAAGGCCATGCTCTGGCTGGCCAGGCGGTTCAGATGTGGGGTGTCGTAGTAGCTGCTGCCGGAAAACCCGAGATCGGCCCAGCCCAGGTCATCGGTGAGGATAAATACGATATTGGGCGGTTCGGGCTGGCGGGAGCAGCTTAGCAGCAGCAATAGGGAGAAGAAAAGAAGCAGTCTGTAGGCCATATCAAGTGTCTTTTTTCGTATTCATGATTTCCTCCAGCATCTTTTGCATTTCCTTTACCCTTTGCGGTTCCTCTTCCGCCAGGTTGTGCTGTTCCCCGATGTCCACCGACAGGTTGTAGAGCTGGGGTTCGGTAGAAATGCCGCCTTCGATCTGCTTTATTTCTCTGATCCAGGCATGGGGCTGATCGGTAGGGGCGATGTACTTCCAGCCGCCCTGCCGCAGGCCGTAAGTAAAGGCTTCTTCCAGCATGACTTCCCGCCCTTCCCGGGACTGCCCGAGCAGGGCCGGCAAGACGTCCTCACTGTCTACGGCTTCACCATCTTTTATTTCCTGTCCCAGCAAGCTGGCCAGGGAAGCGTAGATATCCACCTGGCTCCAGAGGGCATTGCTCACTCCGGGTGCTATGGTGCCGGGCCAGCAGGCAATGGTGGGCACGCGGTTGCCGCCTTCATATATGCTGTACTTCCCGCCGCGGAAAGGGCCGGCCGGTTGATGATCACCAAGCAATTCTACCGCCTGGTCGCCATAACCATCGTCGAGTACCGGGCCATTGTCGGAGGTGAAAATGACGAGGGTGTTTTCGGTGATGCCCAGTTCTTCCAGGGTTTGCAGGATCTGCCCTGTCACCCAGTCCATCTGTACGATGGCGTCTCCTCTTGGTCCCATACCGCTTTTGCCCACGAAGCGGGGGTGCGGCGCCCGGGGTACATGAATGTCATGGAAGGAGAAATACAGGAAAAACGGCTCGTCCTTATGCCGGTGTATAAAGCCTTTGGCCTTTTCCGTGAACACATCCGCCATTTCTTCATCCTTCAGTTCCGCCGCCTGGCCGCCTTTCATAAACCCGATCCGGCTGATCCCGTTAATGATGGTGCCGCTATGCTGAGTGTCGGCGGGCATTTTCAGCAGTTCGGGATGCGACAGGCCGTTGGGGGTATCGTAGGGGCTGCCTCCGGAGGGATCGTCCGTGAAGCTGATCTCCAGCGGATCGCCCTCTTCCAGCCCTACAACCTTATAGCCCTCCATGTACACGCTGGGCACCCGGTCGCCCGTAGAGGGCAGCAGGAAGCTGTAGTCAAAACCGATCTCCAGCGGGCCGGGCTTCACTTCTTCATTCCAGTCTACCTCTCCGTCGCCCAGGCCGAGGTGCCATTTGCCCACCACCCCTGTCGCATAACCTTCCTTCTTAAGCAGGGATGCCAGGGTAAGGGTGCCGGGGCGGATGAGCAGGGGAGCGTCGCCGGGCAGAATGCCTGCCTTCATGCGAAAGGCGTAGTTGCCGGTGAGCAGGGTATAGCGTGAAGGCGCGCAGACCGTGGCGCCGGCGTAGTGCTGGGTCAGACGCATGCCCTCTGCGGCCAGGCGGTCGAGATGCGGCGTCTGGATATG
>CAYVVK010000082.1:0-14154 GCA_964454855.1 uncultured Phaeodactylibacter sp.
GGGTGGCCACCGATATCTACGGTATGACGGCTCACTGTATTCAGCGTATACATGTCATCGATACTTCCTCCATAGTGGTCCGCTTTCCTCCCGACACCACGATCACCGAATGCGTTTCGGCGGAAGTGCTGGAGCCGGAGAACCTGCCTGCTCCCTACAACCGCCCGCAGGTAGAAGGAGAGGACTGCGAACTGCTGGCTTTCAACCATGAGGACTGGGTGTTTACCGCAGCCCCCAATTCCTGCCTTAAGATCATCCGCCAGTGGAAGGTCATCGACTGGTGTAGCTATCAGTATGGCGGTAGCCAGGGCATATGGACGGGTACTCAGATCCTGAAGATAAAGGATGCCAACCCGCCTACCTTCACCTGCCCGGCAGACATCACCAAATCCACTTCCTTCGGGCGCTGCACGGCCAACCTCACTTTACCGGAACCGACGGACATCGAGGATTGCCTGCCCGGAGTGGAGATATCCGTGTTTGGCGAGCTCGGGCAGGGCAGGGTGTTCAGCAATGTGCCCATCGGAGAGTATGAGATGAATTACGTGGCCGAGGACGGCTGCGGTAACCGCAGCAGTTGTAAGGTCAATGTATCCGTAGTGGATGGCCTTCCTCCCGGCCCGGTCTGCATCGAAGGGGTATCCTTCCCGCTTATGGCCAATGGCGAGGCAGAACTGTGGGCTGTGGATGTAGAGCCGGGGAGCAGCATCGATAACTGTACGCCTTACGATAAACTGGAATTCCGGCTGGGCCGGGAACCGGCCCCCGGCCAGGCCACACCTCCCGATGAGGACTTCCTGCGCTTCACCTGCGCCGACCTGGGCACCAATATCATCGCGCTCTGGGCAGGCGATGAGGCCGGCAACTGGACCTATTGCCTGACTACCGCCGTAGTGCAGGACCATCAGGAAATCTGCCCGCCGGGCCTGGCGGCTGCCAGTATTTCCGGCCAGGTCACTGATGAGCACGGCCATTCTTTGCGCCAGGCGCGGGTGATGATAGACAGTTCGGAATATGAGTCCTGGACCGATACACTGGGGTGGTACCGCTTCGACGCCATGCCTATGGGGGGAAGCTATACGCTCCGGGCGGAAATGCCGGGCGACCAACGCGCCGGGCTATCTACCGCCGACGTGATCATGCTGGCCAAGCACCTCATGGGGGTAGATACCCTGGGTTCCCCCTATCAGCTTATCGCAGCGGACGCCGACCGCTCGGGCAACCTGAACAATGAAGATATGATGATACTGCACCGCCTGCTGCTCGGTATGGACACCCATTTCCCCGACAGCGTTTCCTGGCGGTTCATTCCCAAACATTTCGAGTTTCCGATAACTCATGCGCTTTCCGTGAACTTCCCGGAACATATCGTTATTGACAACCTCAACTCGGATATGAACCGGGGAGACTTCATCGCGGTCAAGCTGGGAGACCTCGACGGCAGCTACATCGCTTCCCAAGATACGCTGCAAGGGCGAAGCCTGCCCGCACCGCTGGCTCTGGTAACGCCAGGCCGTCAGCTCCGGCCCGGCGAGCTCATCGAGGTTCCGCTTATTGCCAGAGAATTCGAAGCCGTATATGGCATGGAGGCCATACTGCGGCACCCGGGCCTTTCTCTGGAGGAAGTGGTGAATGAAAAGCTTCCCGGACAGGTATTGTGGAGGAAGGAGAAGGAGCAGTCTGTCCTGTCCTGGGTTTCCGGCCGGGGGCACAGTGTGGAAGAAGGGTATACGGCCCTGCGCCTGCGCTTCAGGGTGGAAAAGGCCGGCAATCTGGCCGACGTCCTTTATTTGGAAGAAAAAACGAGAGCCTTCAAAGGCCATAAAAACCTTTACGAAGTACCAATTGTCCTTGAGGTTGGCCCTGCGGGAGGCGCTTTTCATTTAATCAACGCCTTCCCGAACCCCTTCAGGGAACAGGCCAATATACAGTTTGAACTGCCGGAAAGCTCCCGGGTGGTGCTGACCGTATGGAACAGCCAGGGGCAGGTGGTGCATCAGGCTGAAGAATGGCTGGGCCGGGGGCAACAGGAGTTCGTACTGCGTGCCGGCGAGCTGGGCAGTGCAGGTACTTACCTATTCAGCCTGCAATCCGGGCTGGAAACGGTAACTGGCAGGCTGGCTCTCGTAGCTCGCTGATAGATATGGCAACGGGCAGCAGCGCAAAGACGGCTGCTGCCCGTTTCAAAATACATAGATGAAACTTTGTATGTATTAAATTAATATTTTAACTTTGGCGTATTCCGCAGGTAATTGCCTTCAGACAGCAATCTATTTTTATCCTGCCAAGGTCGAAGGTGTGGCTTTTTACGGTTGCCGTATCCCTCCCCATTACTCCCCATGAAATATCCATAACGAACAATTCAGGATTTCGGTATCGGCTTCTAGCAATTGGTTATAATTCATTCGGGCATAGCCCGTATAAGCATTTGGGATGGCCTCTCTTCGCAGATCGTGAGGAGAGGTTTTTTTTATATTCACAGAAAAATGGCACGGCATAATCAAACCGGAAAATTGGGAGAAGCCATAGCGCGGCGCCATCTGGAGGAAAAGGGATACCGCATCCTGCAGGCCAACTGGAGGTATCGCCGTGCCGAGATTGACCTGATCGCCATGCAGGGAGATATTCTGGTTTTCGTGGAGGTCAAAACCAGGAGCAGTGTCGGCTTCGGCCGGCCGGAAGAATTTGTCACGCCTTACAAGGAACAGTTACTTACCGCGGCCGCCATTGCCTACATGGAGGAGACAGGCTATGAGGAAGAGATCCGTTTCGACATCATAGCCATTGTCTATCGTTCGCCGGAAGACTACGAGCTGGAGCATTTCCCCGATGCTTTCTTTCCCGGCCTGTAGGTCAGATGGCCAGGTTCCAGTATCTGTAGAGGCTGTTTTCCCCTCCTTCGGGCAACTTCTTTTCCAGTTCTTCCAGCAGGTTCTTTTTCCATTTGTCCAGATGGCCGTTCCGCTGTTCCAAACGGAAAAGCGTAGCGGCCTCTCGGGCATCCTCCGACATGGTTTCCTTATTGGCGAGCATGGCTCTTCTGAGGAAATCCAGGCAGTCGCTCCAGGCTTTAAGGCCAGCCAGCTGCGACATAATAAAGTACGTAGCCGTTTCGTCGCCCAGTTCCGGCTGTTGCCGGATGGTTCCGATCTTGATCAGGGCGGCTTCCAACTGGGCTTTCTCTTCCGCCCCGGGATTGTAGATCAGCCTGAAGTACTGTGCTTTGGCGCTGTCGTAGGAGAGGGTGTCCTCGTGATATAAGGCCAGCTCTTCCCTTGCCTGGTCGATCATCATGATGGAGGGCAGGGCTTCCATGAGCGCTTTGTCGCGGGGCAGGCGAATGCCCTCGTCTTCCATTTCCAGGATCTGGCCAAGGGCTTCGTTGGCCGAGGCTGTGGCGCGCGAGTAGAGTTTGAGTTTCCATTCGCAAAGCGCTTTCATGGTATAGGCATTGGCCAGCACATTATCGCTGCGCAGGCCAGGTTTGTTTTTCAAGGCCTTTCCCAGCTCGGCGTAGGCGAGGGTATAATAGGTGGAAGGCGAGATGGCTATATCGTTCTGAGGGCTGAAGCGGGAGCGGTTCTCCAGTTCTGCTCCGCGGTTGAATGAATTCTGGGCGCGGTCGAGGTGAATGAGGTGGCTGCAGCTGGCCAGCAGGGACAGCAGGAGGAGAAAGGCTATTTGCTTAGCCTTCCGCCGTACATTGGTAAAGGGTGAAATGGGCTTGGTCATAGGTAGTTTGATTAATCAGGAATTTTATGAAATTTCGGTTTCCAGCGTAGCGAGAATGCTTTCCCATGGTTTGGAAAGGTCCTGCTTCCATAAGTCTATGGCGGACTGTATCTGCTTCAGTAGTCGTTCAAAATCTGCTTTCTCGCCGGGCGTCCTGCTGAGGGCTTCCAGGTAGAAAGAGGCCAGGGACTCGAGGATGGTGGGCCGCGAAAGATGCCAGGTGATTTCCTCTTCCCCACTGTTGTTGACGTAGATGACTTCCATCAGGCCTTCCAGCGCAAAACGCAGCATAATGTGCTTATGCCCCCGGGAGGTAAGCTGCATCTCTGCCAGAAACTGTGGCTGCCGGTTGGCCGCATCTATGGCCATCTCGATGATGCTTCTGGTGGTTTGGTAGGCCAGTTTAAGGGTGGCAGGCACCGCTTCCAGAGCCCTGAACACCGCTTCCAGGAGCCGATAGATCAATGCTTCCCGCCTCGCCCACTGCGGCTGGGCTATGATCGTTTCATAGATGATGTCTACGATCTCGATGATCTGGCTGTTGGTCAGCCTTGGTTTCCACTTTCCCGAACGGGGTTCCTCCGCGATGGCTTTCAGCACCTGCCTGGCAGCGATGGCCAGCAGCTTATCGGGCTCTTCTTCTTCCAGGCCGAAGAGGAGGTCCAGGTGGCTGGCGGCCTTATCCAGGCTGAGGCGGATCAGCTCGGGAAGCAACTCCTGGCGCTGCAGCCCGGAGTCCCGAAGTGCTCCGGCTATATCGGCGATGATCCTCTGGAGGGCCTGGTCGCGGCTCACCAGTACAGGCTGCTGGTGGAGTACCTCCAGGGCAGCATCCAGGAGTTGGTTGGCCAGCAGTTCGTCAAAGCCTTCGGAAAAATCGATGCCATTGTCCTCCGAGAGAATGAGGCCTACGAGGATCAGGCCCCGCTTATTGGGGTGGTTGGAGATGATCACTTCCAGGATATATGCCAGGAGTACTTCCAGCAGGTAGGCGCGATGCGCTTCTCCGGAGCCGGAAGCCGGAAAGAGAAAAGCGAACAAAAGATCCAGGGAATGGCGCAGGATGGCCTTTTCCTCCTGATCTCCTGCGAATCTGGCCTGTGACAGCACCTGAGGGCTGGCGGCGGCAGCGCGCAGGTTGAGCTGTAGGATGAGCTCCAGGGTATTGGGCGATAAGCGGTATCCCTGGGGAATGCCTTTCAGGGCGCGGAAAGTGACTTCCAGCAGCCTGGAAAGCAAAGATTGATCATTAACCTTTTGGGTGATCCAGAACGGATGCCGTACGGTTTCGTCCAGCAGCTGTTCCAGAATATCGTGGGCCAGCGCCGGGCTTATGCCGGGGCGCCAGTTCCCCTCTTCATCTTTTGCGGAGAGCGCAGAGAGGATCTGCCCGGTAGCGATCACCAGCAGGTAACGGGGCTCTTCTTCCTCTGCTTCGATCAGCAGGCCGGCATTCATTGCCGTCTTTTCCAAAACCAGTTGGGCAAGCACAGGCAGGAGGCCCGGCTGTTTCAAATTGGCACTGTCCAGGGCAGCGGCAAGGCCGCCGATGATCTGCTTCAGGGCTTCCGGGCGGGCCAGCAGTTCGGGCTGGCTGGCGAGCGCATCGAGGGCCGCATCCACTAGCTGGTTGGCCAGGGTTTCGTCGAATCCCCGGCTGTAGTCAATGCCGCTGTCAAAAAGGATGAGTTCGGTAAGCAGCAAGCCTCTTTTATCGGGATGACGGCTGATGACAATTCCAAGGGTGTAATCGAGCAGCTCTTCCAGCAGGTGGATGCGCGGGCTTTCTCCCTGCCCGCTGGGAAAAACAAAAGAAAAGATCAGTTCCAGTGCCTGCTGAATTACAGCTTTTTCCTCCTCATCTTCTGCCAGGCGTATTTTCTGAAGTACGAGTGGGTTGGCAGACAGGGTATTCAGGCTGAGCGCCAGCATATCTTCGAATACATTCGGGGAAAGCCGCTCTGTTTTGGGGATTTTTGCAAGAGCCCCGAATACGGCATCCAAAACCTCCTTCAAAGGAGCGCCCTCTGCAGCTTCGCCACTTACCCACTCCGGGTGCCGGACGGTTTCGTCCAGCAAGTCTTCGATCAGGCCGAGGGCCTGCAGGCCTGTGATCTCCGGCCGCCAGTTGCCCGTCTCATCCTTCGTGGAAAGGGCAGTAAGGATGTGTTCCAGGGCGGTAACCAGCAGTTGCCGGGGCTGGCCTTGTTCCGCATCGATGATCAGGTGGGTATTGAGGGCGGTATGTTCCAGAGCCAGCTGGGCCAGGAAGGGCAGCAGGCCGGGCTGTTGCAATTTGGCGCTGTTCATGGCGCCGGCAACCCCTGCCAGGATCTGCCGAAGCACCTCATGGTTCGTGGCCAGTTGTGGGTGTGCGGCCAGCGCGTTCAGGGAAGCATCGATAAGCTCATCGGCCAGGGCTCGGTTGACCCCCTGTGAGTAATCCACCCCACTATCGAACAGGACGAGTTCGAGCAGTACCAGCCCCCGCCGGCCGGGATGCTGACGGATGGCCACCTCCATGACATACTCCGTCAGCTCCGTGAGCAGTTCCATTTTGCTCAGGCTGGCGCCAGGTTCTCCGGTGGTGGTGGGGAAAACGCAATGGAAGATCAGTTCCAGTGCTTTTTGCAAAATGACGGTTTCCTCCTCTTCGGTTCCCCATTCCAGCTCCTCCAGTACCTGTCGGCTGGTAAGGGCAGTTTGCAGGTTCAGCTGGATCAGCCATTTGACGATATCGGCATTGACCCGCTCCTCTTTCGGTATCTGGCTGAGGGAGCGGAAAGTAATATCCAGCACCTGTGACAGAACGGAGCCTTCCCGGGCCTTATCGGTGATCCAGGCGGGATTTTGCACCACTTCGTCCAGCAATTCTTCAGTGATCTCCAGCAGATGGCCTTTGGTGAGCACGGGCCGCCAGGGGGCATCGCCATGCTTTTCGGAAAGCAGGCTGAGCATTTGTTGTGCAGCGGTGACAAGCAGGTGTTTGGGGCCATCCGAGCTTTCTTCCCAGAGGGTGTCCATATGGCCGGCAGATTGTTCCAGCACGATGCGGGCGATTTCGGGAAGAAATCCTTTCTGCTGGAACTCTTCCTGATTGACCGCCGCTGCGACATCGGCGATGATCTGCTGAATGCCTTTCTGGTTGCCGGGGGCGATGATGTTGGGGTGCTCGGCCACTATCGCCAGAGTGGCGTGCGCCATTTTGTCCAGCGTCTCTATGCTAATGGCCTTGCGGAACTGCACCTTTTCGGGATCGTCGTTGAGAAGGGCATCCAGCAGGGTGCCTCCGGTAGACTTAATAATGTCTGAAACGGGCCCGTTGGTGCCGAACATTTCTTCCGGAGCATTGAATACCAGTGTTCCGGCATTATTGATCATACTGCGCAATACCATCTGCCCCCAGTAAGCCGCTTCGCGTTGTTCTTTGGGGCCGAGGTTTTCCGCTTTCTGGTAGAGGTCGGTGGCGATGCCTTCCGCCGTATGCCGCACGAAACGCCTGAGTTTTTCATCTTCGGCAATTTCCGGGCTGAGTTCAGCCAGGGATTCCGCGCCGGCGGCAAAGAGGCGGGGCAGCAGGTGCCGGCTGAAGGTTTCCTTGAGGTTATCTCCTTCGGCAAAGGGGATTTGGTCAAAAGCATTCAGGAAGCTCTTCAGGGCCCTGCCGTGGGCAGATTGAGTATTCACTACTCCGGGCACCTGAAGCAGGAGGTCTATGCCTATTTCCACCAGGGTGCCGGCAACCAGCTGCAGCACGGTCGTCCTGCCCTTGGGGTTTGTTTCCCACTGCCGGATGCGCAGCAGGTTGACGAGGTCATCCCCCACCACGTCCAGGCCTTGTGTTTTGCCATGGTGAATGGCGTGAAAAACCTTGTAGTATTCCAGGTATTCTTCCCAGTCTTTATTGTCGGTGAGTTCTGAGTTCTGGATCGCTTCTTTATGCAGCACTTCGAGCCGCTCCACACGTTTGATGTAGGCCTTATTACCGATGAAGAAGCTGAGTACGGTATCAAATTTGATGTTAGGGTCGAAGTCAGGCAGGGGGAGTACCAGTGTTTTGGACCGGATGCTCTGTGCGTAGGCTCGCCTGATGTTGTTGCTGAGTTTGATGGCGGAGTTGATGGCGAAGATGATGGCTTCGGCGGTCATTCCTGTGCTGATTGGCATGTATAGGGTTTTGTTAATAGGTTTTCAGGTATATTGCCACTCAAGGTACGGAAAAAAAGAAAAAATGTTTCTGCCCTAGACGCCGAGATACTCGGGCCGGGTCAGGCCAAACAGCATGACATCGATCAGTTCACCACCGAGTTTGCGTAAGTCTCCCCGGAGGTCTCCCTCGCGGCGGAAGCCACACTTGCGGGCCAGCCGCTGGCTGGGGATATTTTCCATGGAGGTACGAAGGACGATCTTTTCCAGCTCCAGTTGGTGGAAAGCAAAGCGCAGCAGTGCCCGCAGGGCTTCGGTCATCAGCCCTTTGCGGGTATATTCCTTATCGATAAAATAGCCCAGCTCTGCCCGGGGAATCCGCCAGTCGATGTGAGACAGGCGCAGCATACCGATCATATCGGCACTTTTATTGTCCCACATACCGAAGGTATACTCCCGTTGCAGCAGCCAGTCGGCCAGGCGTTCACGGACGAAGAATTCAGCGCTCTCCTTATTGTTGATGGCCTCTATGGTTTGTGGGAAATAGTCGTACAGGCGGCTGTAGTTGTCCTGGATGAGCTGGTACAGGATCTCGCCATCGCCCTCCCGGTAGCGGCGAACGACCGTGTGAGGAGTGACCAGAGCAGTATCTACATTCAATAGGCGGGCTTCCATAAATTGATTTTGCGGGTTCTGAGTAAGCTATAATACGGTAATTTAACCAGGATAGCTAAGTAAAATCCATTACTTTTGTTCAGTACATCACAGCAGAAAGCAGGTTTTTTCTCCGAGGGAAAGCTTCCTTCCGGGGAATTGCTTAAAAGATCAAGTAAATAGATTTTGACCAAAAACCATTTGCATGAGTGGCCTTACCAAAGAGCGGTTGAGGATCATGCTCCGACAATTGGCCTGGATCATCATTGCCTGGACCATTGTTGGTGCCCTTGATGCCTTGTTTATTCATGCCGTTTCGGATAACGATTATCTGCGGCGTACCGAGGCCTATGATTTTCCCCGTTTTTTCTGGGCCAGCACCCTGACGGCTTTTCTGGGAAGCATCTTTGCGGGTAGCCTGCTGGTCTTTTACCTGCGGGAACGCTCCCGCTCCCTGTCCTTCGGGGCTGCCCTGCTGGCCAACAGCCTGATCGTTTCTGCTTTCAGCTTCGTGTTCAGCGCCGTGGCCTTAGATATTTTTCTGGGCATCCGTTTCGACCGGGCCCTGACCGACCCCTTTGTGCTGCGGGAAACGGTTTCCCTGCTTCAGGGGCCCTACTACCTTAAGACCTTTGTCCTGTGGAGTATTGTGGCTTTCCTGACGGTGATCGCTCTGCAGGTCAACGAAAAATACGGCCCCGGTGTTCTGGCGGAGCTCATTCTCGGCCGCTACCACCAGCCCCGGGAAGAGGAGCGGATATTCCTGTTCGTAGACATCAAATCTTCGACCACCATTGCCGAACGGCTGGGCCACGTCCGTTTCTTCGGCCTGCTCAATGACTTTTTCCGGGATATCACCAATTCCATCCTCTATACTTCCGGGGAAGTATACCAGTATGTGGGTGATGAGGCCGTCATTTCCTGGACTATGGAAAAAGGCCTGCACAAAGCCAACTGCATTCGTTGTTTTTTCAGTATGCAGGAGGCCATCAACCGCCGCGCACACCGCTACAGAGAGCGCTACGGGCTGGTGCCAGAATTCAAGGCGGGGCTGCACTGTGGGCCCGTAACCACCGGAGAGATCGGCGTGATCAAGAAAGACATCGTGTTTTCCGGAGACGTCATGAACACCACAGCCCGCATTCAGGCCATGTGCAACGATTACGGGGTCAAGATCCTTTTTTCCAAATACCTGCTGGACAAGCTCAGCCTCCCTCCCAACGGGTATGAAGCGCAACGCATGGGCATTATAGAATTGCGCGGCAAGCGGCAAAAGGTAGAACTCTATACCCTGGCCCAGGGTTCCACCTCCACCTCTCCGCCCCCCACCATCCGGTCCATTTCCTGACCTTACTGCAGAAAGTAATCCATACCCAGTTCCTTGCGAAGCACCATGTCTTCCCGGGCGTTTTTCAGCCAGTAGGGGCTCATTATCGTATTGGTGCGCCGGGCGATGGACTTTCGCACTTTCTCGTCCAACAGAGAAGGATAGGCATCCGTCCAACCTTCAATGATGTAAGGGGATTCCGCCTGAAAAACGATTTCCAGGGTGCGGTTCATTTCCGGATATTCCAGCCTGTACACCCTCAGGTTTTCCCTGCTGAAGTCTTCGCCCTCGTAGGCAGAAAGGCTGGCCTGTGCTTCCATGGGGAGAAAGGGCCGGTGCAGCAGGCGGGTAAGCACGGTGCTGGGGAGCACACGGAGCTTTCCGGTGGGCAGGCCCTCCGGGTTCATGCGGATGCGGTTGTACAGCTCATCTTCCAGTATGGCGTAAGGCACCGTATCCACCTCGTCGGCCTCTGCTTCGAAGTAGGAGTGGAGGAGCGTCCGGTAGGCCCCATCCCGAAAATTGGCCTGCATATACACATGGCCGCACCACTCCTGGGCAGAGGTGGATACTTTCAGGGTTTGGGGGAACTCCTTCACCTTTACGGGGGTGAAGGCAGAAGTCATTATAGAATAATCGTAGATGCCGGTAGGGAATTTCCTAAGGGCATTCATTTTGAGTACAGGCGTGCTGTTGGGGTTCTGGTAGCGCTCGTTCTTGACCTGCTTGTCGGTGAGGAAGTCTTCGGTAACAAATACCATCACGGCCTCTCCGGGATGCAGGCTGCCGTAGCGGTTTTGCAGGAGTTCATAGCGGCTGATCTCCGCTTCGCCCTGATACCAGTAGTCGCTCAGTTGCTCGGGAGCGCCTTCAAAAACATAAGCTACTTTTTGGGCCGGGCTGGCCTTTGAGCTTTCCTTTTCAGGCTGCTGGGCACAGGCTCCGGCTGTAAAGGCCAGTACAAATAAAAGTATATTTTTCATATTGATCATTTAGATGAAATTTAAGTTGCGGATTGTATAGGCCACACGGGTTCTGGCCCGGACTGAAGCCCTATTTGAATAACGGTATAGGGCTGTAAAAGTGCGCTACCCGGCGCCTTTTGCCCGAGGCCGCCGCGATTCACCAGTTTTTGGCCACTCCTACTACCAGGAAAAGGTTGTCTATGCCTCCGTTGGGCGACTTGAGGCCGGCGTTGGATATGTGCCGGAACCTTCCTTTTATCTGCAGGATGGTGCCCATGCTTCTGAGGAACTGGCTCAGCCCGACTTCCAGGTTGTCGGAAAAGATGAAGCCATTAGCCTGCCGCCGTGTATCGACGGTGATGAAATGCGGGCCCGAACCCAGTGAAGCGCTCAGGTGCAGGCCCGGGCGCAGGAAGGTGCGGTACCGGATACCGAGGTTGGCCCCGAACTCGTATTCCGCACTGAAATTCGTGGGAATGATGGCCTGCGTGAACTGCCCCTCGGCGTATACCGAAAACTTTTTGTGCGACCAAACCGTGGCAGAGGGAAGAATGGTCAGCGGCCGATAGGCATAGCCCTCGGGCAATTGCTCCTGTATGATGCTGTATCCAAATCCGGCGGATGCCAATCTATCGTTACTGAACTGTGCGCTCAGAGGGCCCGCTCTAAGACAAAAGACAAGCAATAGGGTAAACAGTGTGGTTCTCATGGGAATAGGATTAGGTGTTCAGGCTTTGTTGTCGTAACATTAAAGCGGCAGAATGGTTTTTACAGATGGGCAGAGACTGCCCCCACTGTCGGTTTGGCGAGCTTTTAAAATGTTGGCGAATGGCCTAAATACTTCTTAAAGATAAAGTTTATTATTATCTTCGGGGCGGTGATTATTTTGGGATTCGGATAGAATAATTCATCATCAAAAAGCCAGGTATGGCCTGGCTGCTGATTTTTGTAAAATTCGATTCCCATGAATTCCGATATTATACTTATTGTCATTCTGGCACTTGGAACTTTGTTTATCAACCGGGAAACCATCCCGTCTAAACCTCGTTACTCCCCCAAAGAAGATGATGCCGGTGAGCGCAATCATTGAACGGCAGCCTTACCTCAGGAAGCCCAATCTCCGCATTCCCCATTAATACATCAGACAAGCCCGGCTGCTATGGCAGCAAGTGGATGAATGGTTTATATTTTCCTATCCGGAATAATGGGCAGTAATGTATTACTGCTGGTGTTATTCCTTTTTGCCTGTATAACTTCAGAGGCTAAAACCAGCCAGGGGCGTAGTGGTAGTTTTCCACTACGCCAGTTTCTGGCTTTTGTCCACCAAAACTTTCATCCGATTACCTGAATTTCCTAAACAAAATTTTGCTTTCTACGTTAACCCATCGGAGCTTTCCTTATTGATGGCTGCAACTCGGCAAAATGACTATCCTCAGGTGGCGCCTGCTTATAGAGAAACAGGCCGCCACCTTTGGGTTTTTTAGAAAGATGAAGGACGAAGAAAAAGACATTATCCGGCTGTTGAACCAAAGAGACAAGCGGGCTGTTGCCATGCTCTACGACCGGTACGCAGCCTCTCTTTACGGAATAGCGCTTCAGGTCGTCCGTTCCGAGCCGGTTGCTCAGGATGTCATTCAGGAAGCTTTTGTTAAGGCCTGGCAGAATGGCTCGTCTTATGATTTCCGCAAGGGCACACTTGTATACAGAGTTTTTTACAAAGATGGATAAAGATCGTTTTTTAGAAACAGGATTACTTGAACAGTATGTGCTTGGGCTTGCCGACGAGGAGGAGTCCAGGAAGGTAGAGCAGTATGCCGAGGCTTTCCCTGAGATACAGGCAGAGATCAATTCCATGCGGGAGGCCGTGGAGCATTATGCCCAGCAGTATGCCGTGATGCCTCCGGAAGAGCTGAAGGCCCGGGTGATGAACGAGATCGACGAGTTGGAAACAGATAAACCCAACAGCGGCAAACCCGCCTCCAAAAGCCTTTCCGGCTGGATGGCGATGGCTTCCCTGGCAGCCATCGCTTTATTGGCCGTACTCGCCCTTTCTTTCTATAAAGGCAAGCAGTCCGCTAATGAACAGTATCGTCAGCTGTCAAAAGAATTTCTCGCCCTGCAGGAAAACTGCGCCAGGCAGCAGGAAGAAAAAGAAGAGCTGCAACAGATATTCGCTTTCCTCAAAGACCAGAAAACCATTCCCGTTCACCTTAAAGGCACACAACTGGCTCCTGAATCCGGAGCTGTAGCTTATCTCAACAAAGAGTATAAAACGGTATATCTCAACCCCGCCAACCTGCCTGCTCCTCCCGCGGGCAAAACCTATCAGATGTGGGCCGATGTAGACGGCAAAATGATCAATCTCGGCCTGGTGGACGCCCACACAGAAAACCTTCAGGCCTTCCGGCTGGTCAGTGGGGCCGAGAGCTTGAACATCACCCTCGAACCCGAGGGAGGAAGTGAAGAACCCACCGTGGAACTGCTCTACGCCAATGGGAAAGTATAAGGGGCCGGATGCCCTCTATCCGGGCTTGTAACATTAAATTAGCCGGTTTTTATTCTGATTTTGTTTTGTTGGAAACAAAAAACCCTCCCTCCGTTCTAACTGTTAAGGTTTTCCTAAAATTTTTATGCCCATTATTAGGAAACAAAGGATTTTTTTTTCATTTTAGCATTGCCCTCATGAACATTCCCATTTAGATAGAGAATCTTTTCTTTTTTAACCAAAACAACATACTAGATTATGCTGATTGTCTACATTGCCACTGGTGCATTTCTATTAGGCGGAGGGCTTGTTCTCGTTTCCAATATGGTTTCATCCCGCAGCCGCAGCCGCTATTATTAAACCATTTACCGGAACGACGAGGAAGCGCCTCTTCCTCCGAAAGAACTGAGGCCCCAACCCCATCCCAAATGAGGGTACTTTTCCAAACTTCAATACCCTTGAACCCAAGCGCCGAATCTGGCGTATCGTTGCACAGAAAATTGATATTTAGCGAGTAATGCAACAAAAAACCTCTAAAGCGTTCAACTGTCTCTTATCTTACCCCATGGACATCCGTATGCTCGTTGCACCAGTTTGAATACCTGCTTTCGTTTTGCGGGGTTCTTCAGGGTGCCTGCCTGTGACACGGGCAATTTTAATTAAGCTGTTACAGTAAGGAAGTGGACAGTTTTAGTTTACTTATACTGCTTTGACAGCAGAGCCTGAAGCGCTTTATTCTCAGGCGTTCCGGGCAGATTGTTGAGCAAAGCGAAACCCGCCCCGGTACGGGCCCAGGGCTGTTAAGTTCTAATTAGCCGAAAGAGTTCTTTGACATTGGCGCCAAA